>NZ_ATCO01000033.1:0-47644 GCF_000422025.1 Geobacillus sp. WSUCF1
CCCTTGACCCATGCAGGATGCAGGAACTAGTCTACACTCCTATTTTACCATTATATACAGCGAACATTCAGCTATTTTTTGAAAATTTCCCTAAAAAAGCGATTCCGTTTCCATACATGTTCTTAAAAAAACGCCGGGGTTTCGTCGCTGCCCCGGCGTTCATGGCATCAAAAGGCGATTTTTTCCTCTAAAAAGGCTTTGAGCTCCCCAATCGGCAGCCGCACTTGCTCCATCGTGTCGCGGTCGCGCACGGTCACTTGGCCGTCTTGTTCAGACTCAAAGTCGTACGTGATGCAAAACGGCGTGCCGATTTCATCTTGGCGGCGGTACCGCTTGCCGATCGAGCCGGTTTCGTCATAGTCGACCATGAAATGTTTCGCCAGCTCTTCATAAATGCGGTGCGCCCCGTCCGCGAGCTTTTTCGACAGCGGCAAGACAGCCGCTTTGTACGGCGCAAGCGCCGGATGCAAGTGCATCACCGTTCTCGTCGTGCCGTCTTCCAGCTCTTCTTCGTCATAGGCGTCGATCATAAACGCCAGCGTGACGCGGTCAGCGCCAAGCGACGGCTCAATGCAGTACGGGATGTAGCGCTCGTTCGTTTCTTGGTCGAGATAATGGAAGTCCTCGCCCGAGTATTCCATATGCCGCTTCAAATCGTAATCCGTGCGCGACGCGATGCCCCACAGCTCGCCCCAGCCGAACGGGAAATGGTACTCGATGTCCGTCGTGGCGTTGCTGTAGTGGGACAACTCTTCTTTCGCATGGTCGCGCAGGCGGATGTTATCCTCCTTCATGCCGAGCGACAGCAGCCAGTCCTTGCAAAACTGTTTCCAATAGTCAAACCATTGCAGCTCCTCACCGGGCTTGCAGAAAAACTCGAGCTCCATCTGTTCGAATTCGCGCGTGCGGAACGTGAAGTTGCCCGGCGTAATCTCGTTGCGGAAGCTTTTGCCGATTTGCGCGATGCCAAACGGCAATTTTTTGCGCATCGTGCGCTGGACGTTTTTGAAGTTGACGAAAATGCCTTGCGCTGTCTCTGGACGCAAATAAATTTCGTTGGCGCTCGACTCGGTGACGCCTTGGTACGTTTTAAACATTAAGTTGAACTGGCGCACGTTCGTGAAATCGCGGCTGCCGCATTCCGGGCAGGCGATGTCGTACTCCTTGATGAGTTCATCCATTTTGGCCAGCGGCAACCCGTCAACGATCATCTCGATCCCTTTTTCCTCGAGCGCCTTCTCAATCAGCTTGTCGGCGCGGTGGCGCGCTTTGCACTGTTTGCAGTCGACCATCGGATCGTTGAAGTTGCCTAAGTGACCGGACGCTTCCCACGTTCTCGGGTTCATTAAAATGGCGGCGTCAAGCCCGACGTTGTACGGTGACTCTTGGACGAACTTTTTCCACCACGCCCGTTTGATGTTGTTTTTCAGCTCGACGCCAAGCGGGCCGTAATCCCACGTGTTCGCCAGCCCGCCGTAAATTTCCGAGCCCGGAAACACGAAGCCGCGATGCTTGGCATGTGCGACGATTTCTTCCATTGTGACAGCCATCGTGTTCATCCTCCTTCAATGTGATGTCCAACAATCAAAAACGCCCTCGCCCCTAGGCCTGACGCCTAGGGACGAGAGCGTAGCTCCCGCGGTTCCACCCTAGTTGATGCGCAAATCACGCATCCCCTTTTTGCCATTTCCGCTCCGGACTGCCGTTTCATTAACCATCTTCGCCGGGCTTCCACCGTCCCCGGCTCGCTTGGGAAGAGAGGGTTAACTACTATTGATCCGTCATCGCGATCCATATATGATTTTGTCCACTATCATAGCAAACCCCAAAACCTTTTGTCAACGCCATCCTGCTTTTTTTGCATCCAAAACCGCGACACGATCGGCTTCCCGTCCCAGATGACTTCGCTTTTCGCCCGGCGCTTCGCGACTTCCGGCTCGTCAAGCAAGAGCCAAAAGTTTTTCACCGGCAAGTCCCCAAGCCCATGCTTCTCGCAAAGCCGCCGCAAGTAATGCCGCCGCTTGTCGCTCATATGTCGCGACACGTTGTCGCCGTCCGGGCTGAACGCATACAAGACCGTCGCCGCCGCGACACGCGTGACGCGACAAACAGAGGCGGCGCGCAAAAAGAAGTCCCAATCCCAATAATGGTGGACAGTCGGGTCAAAGCAGCCGATCTCGTCATGGAGCGATTTTCGATACACGCTCCCGGACGGGACGTACGTCGAAAACGTCCGCATCGCCTCCAAATCGTACTCATAGGCAAATAAAAAACGGGCCGATGGGACGCGCTGATCGTTTTCCACCCGATACTGGACAATTTCCGCATCGGCATAGGCAAAATCAGCGTCACGAAGCGCTGTGACCATCCGCTCGAGATGGCATGGCAACACTAAGTCGTCGTCGTCGCAAAGCATGATGAGGTCGTTGCGCGCCTCCTTGACGCCGATGTTGCGGGCCGCGACATGTCCTTCGTTGTCGCGGCGGTCGATGAGACGGATGTCAAGCTCTGGATACAAGGCGGCGACATCATGAACGGGGATGCCGCCGTCATTGACAATGATCACCTCAAAATGGCGGTATGTCTGCCGGCTCAACGCCTCGAGCAGCTCGGCAAGCGGATACGGGCGATTGTACGTCGGGATGACGACGGACACGGACGGACATAACATCAATTCACCGCCTCTCGCACTGGTTTTCCCCTTGGCGTCCGCGGGCGTCGATGCGCACACCCACCAAAAGCTTGGCCAATCAAAAAAGGGGCTTACCCTTAAGGTACCGCCCCTGCCGTTTGTTTGTCAATTTCGTCTTGCCTCCCCTAACGAGCGCCACGAACCAAAGCCCGCAACCCCTCATTAGAGATCTGCCTTAGAATGTCCCTTACAACGATTTTACTCATGCAAGCTCCTGTTGCTTCGTCTCGCTGCCCAACACCGCGACCGCCAAAACGGCGACAAGGACCGATAGACAAAACAGCGTGAAAATGGCCGTCACCGACACCCCTTGGGCGACAAGCGAGCCGACCAACAGTGGGCCAAAAATGCCGCCAATGCGGCCAAACGCCGCCGCCATGCCGGCGCCGGTCGCACGAATCGACGTCGGATACTGCTCCGGCGTATACGCATACAGCGCTCCCCAAGCGCCGAGGTTGAAAAACGACAAGAAAATGCCGGATGCCATCAGCCCAACGAGCGACTCGGCCGTGCCGAAAAAGTAGGCGCTCAATGCGGTGCCAAGCAAGTACGCAACCAAGACAAATTTCCGCCCGGCCCGCTCGATCAGCCATGCGGCGCTGAAATAACCCGGAAGCTGCGCTAGCGTCATGATAAGCACGTACTCAAAACTTTTAATCAAGCTGAACCCTTTCATGACCATGACACTCGGCAGCCATAAAAACATGCCGTAATACGAAAAGACGACGCAAAACCAAAGCAGCCAAAGCATGACCGTCTCTTTCCGATGGGGAGCGGACCATACTTTGACGATATTGCTCCACACCGTCTCCTCTTTTTGCGCGGCCGCAAACCGCGGCGAATCGGGCAGGCGGAGGCGCAAATAGATCGCATACAGCGCTGGAATCGCCGCCAGCCATAACGCCGTCCGCCATCCGTAAACTGGTATGACGAAATACGAGATGAGCGCTGCCAGCAACCAGCCGCCCGCCCAAAAGCTCTCAAGCAGCACGACAACCCGGCCGCGGTCGCAGCCGGCACCGCCTCCGAAACGAGCGTTGACGCGACCGGCAGCTCGCCGCCAAGCCCCATGCCGATCAAAAAGCGGAGCGCCAAAAACGCCGCCAACGTCGTCGTCAGCGCCGACAGCCCGCTGCCGATCGAGAATAATAACAATGTGACAATGAAAACATTTTTCCGGCCGATCCGGTCGGCGAGCAGCCCGAACACGAGCGCTCCGACCGCCATGCCGATCGAGTTGACGCTGCCGATCCAGCCGACTTGGCTGGCCGTCAAATTCCAGTCTTTTTGCAAGGCCGCCATCAAAAACGACAACATGCCGACATCCATCGCGTCAAACAGCCAACCGAGACCGGCAATGCCTAACAGCTTGCGCTGGGAAATCGCGGTTTGGTTCATGTGTATCCTCCTGTCATTATCGATGTAAAGACATCGTCTACTGTTCATTATAGAGGGGGACGGAAGTAAATTCAATCCCGTATTGCTCATTTTCTCACAAAATGAACCGCAACAGTAATAAAAAAGCCGCCGAAAAGCGATTGCTCTCGGCAGCTTTGCTCGTGCCAACCCGTCTTATAATTCCCATTTCTCGATGTCCATATGAAGATGTCCATGAGTTCCAAATAAAATCGTTCGGTCGTCCAGATGCGGAAAAAACCGCGCAGTGAACGTCTCTTCGCCATCATTGACGAACAGTTCGATCGATGACGTATCAAGGAAAACATGAAGCGAACGAAGACGTGGCAATCGACATTGCCGCTTCTCCGTCAGCCCGTTCACAAAGCTTTTCCGTTCAAGCGTCAATACCCCTTCGTCACTATTGTAAACAAGGCGAGCCGCATGGCGAAAGTAAATTTCCATCATGCTTCCGAACAGTTCGATATTGTCGAGGCGAAGTTCGATCGCATCTCCCTCGAGTCCCGGCCATGACCTCAGCTCATTCACACAGTGGCGCTTGGATATGCTACTTTTTGTTTGCGCAACTGTTTCAGCTCTTCCACTGGCGTCTGTCTCAGCTTGCCGCCAGTGAGGCGAAGTTCGCGCGGCAAGGTGAGCGCGTGCACCCAGCGGTGGCTCACTGTCGGCTGGCGGTCTTCATTCTGATCCGGCACACCCATCCAGCCGATGAGGATGCGCCGCCCG
Organism: Geobacillus sp. WSUCF1; assembly: GCF_000422025.1. Lineage (NCBI taxonomy): Bacteria > Bacillati > Bacillota > Bacilli > Caryophanales > Anoxybacillaceae > Geobacillus > Geobacillus sp. WSUCF1. The sequence continues at coordinate 4,835 of NZ_ATCO01000033.1, forward strand.
TTCCGGTCAAGCATCGTTTGCGGGGCGTAAAATTCAAAGCCGCGATCAAGCTCCTCAAACGCCCCGTGAAGGAATTCGGCCCGTTCGTAGTCGAAGCGGCCGACAAAATAACCTGACTGGTAGACGTTTTGGTAGCGCATGCCGTCCGGTTTTAATCCTTGTGGGCAGACAATGAGCACGTCTTGCCCATCTAATGGAAACAAGTCTGGGCATTCCCACATATAGCCAAACGGACCAAGCCCGTTCATGTTGCCGCCAGCAATTGGGCCAAGATGCTCCCAATGACAAAGATCAGCGGAACGAAACAGCACCGCTTTTCCATCGCCGCTTTCGCTTTGCGCCCCCAAGATCATATACCAATGGCCCTGATACCGCCATACTTTCGGGTCGCGGAAATGGGCCGTATATCCGTCCGGAAGTGTAATGACGACGCCTTTTTTTGTAAAATGAATGCCATCTTCCGATACGGCCATGCATTGGTACGTTTGGCGGTTTCCTTGTTCATCTTTCACATTGCCAGTGTAAAACAGCACGAGCTTTCCATCGCAACTAATCGCACTGCCGGAATAGCAGCCATCTTTGTCATACCATTCGCTTGGCGCTAACGCAATCGGCGCTGCTTGCCAATGAACCAAGTCTGGGGATGTATAATGCCCCCAGAACTTGGCGCCATGGCCGGTGCGAAACGGCATCCATTGGTAGAAGACGTGATACGTTCCGTTCCAGTCGATCAGCCCGTTTGGATCGTTCATCAACCCGACAGGAGGCATGAGATGGTAGCGAAGCCGATACCGGTCACGATTGACAAGAGTCTCATATTTTTCGACTTCAGCGTATGCTTGTTCAATAAGTTTCTGTTCCCGTTCGGATTTCATCCGCTTGTCCCCTCACTCTTCTTCTTCACGGAACTTTAGAAGGAATGTCGCCACAAACGCTGAAACGACGGCAATGGCAAAACCGATTAAGTAGTGCATTAAGTTCGTGAGCCCTTCCGGCGCAACGATGGCGATCATCGGGATGCCGGTCAACCCGTAGGCATTAGCTACTACATTCGTAAATACGACGTACGCTCCGCCGAGCGCGCCGCCAATGGCCGCAGCGATAAACGGCTTCCGGTATTTTAAGTTCACCCCGAAAATGACTGGCTCGGTAATGCCTAAAAAAGCTGACAAGGCCGCCGGTAACGCAATCTCTTTTGTTTTTGTCCGCTTCGATTTGACAAATACAGCCAAACCGGCGCCGCCTTGGGCGACGTTGGCCATCGACCAAATTGGCAGTAAATAGTTGACCCCAAGTTTCGCCAACAAGTTCGCTTCAATGGCATGAAAGCTATGATGCACACCAGTAATGACGATCATCGAGTACAATCCACCAAAGATAAGGCCAGCTAACGCACCGCCATAATGGTAAACAAAGTTCAACACCGTCGTAATCCCATCGCCAAGCAAATTGCCGAGCGGACCAATGGCCAAAATCGTAATAAATCCCGTCAAAATGACGGTCACAAATGGAACAACAAGCAAACTGACCGCATGAGGAACAACTTTTCGCAATCCACGCTCCACTTTGCTCATCACATACGTCGCCAGCAAAATCGGCACGACCGTCCCTTGATACCCGACCATAGCGATATCAAAGCCAAGAAAATGCATATAGTTTGGCTTGGCCTCGGCCAATCCCCACGGGTTTAATAGCGCCGGGTGAGTCATAATACCGCCGATGACCGCCCCTAAAAACGGCGTGCCGCCAAATTCTTTCGCCGCGCTAAAGCCGATTAAAATCGGCAAAATAATAAACGCCGCACTCGAAAACATATCAAGCAAAATATACAGCGGGCTGTCTGCCGCCACCCATTTGAACGCCTTCATCATCCCAAGCAAACCCATTAACAAACCGCTCGCGACAATGGCTGGGATGATTGGGACAAAAATGTTTGACAACGTCTTCGCAAAGCGGGCGAGCGGATTCATTTTTTGCTTGATGGCTTCTTGATGGGCATCAGCATCACCTTGCTGTACCCCTGCTTCCCGGGCAAACGCTTCATACACTTTATTCACCACGCCGGTGCCAAAAATAATTTGAAACTGTCCGGAGCTGGAAAACGCCCCTTTAACCCCTTCAATGTTTTCAATGTCTTTCGCCTCGGCCTTTTTGTCATCTTTTAAGACGAGGCGAAGCCGTGTCGCGCAATGAGTTACGCTAATGATGTTTTCTTTCCCGCCAAGGAGCGGGATGAGTTGTTTAGCAATGTGTTCATAATTCATCGGTGAACTCCTCTCCTTCTGAATGATGGTGAAATGAAAAACAAAAAAGACCTAAAACATACAAAGGGCGATCTAGCGGCATGACTCACTTGCCGTTCCCTTCATACGTTTTAGGTCTTGCCTGCTCGAAGCAGTTACAATCCCGCAATATTTCGTTGTCTGTTTTGCATTATACGGCAACTTGCTGTTTTTGTCAACGCTTTCGCAACCGTTGGATATGGAGGACGATATAGGCGAGTTCCTCCTCCGGAAAACGGATGCCATATTCCTTTTCTGCATAGGTTGCCGCTTTTTGTGTACACGCCCATTCCCTTGCATATTTTGTCTGAATGAGCGCAAGCATCTCCTCATCCATCGAATGAATCGGCTCCCCGTTTTCGATGCGGCTTAAGGCAAAGCGCAAATGAGTGAGCAGCCGCTGGTATGAAATGCTTTCCTTATCGATCGATATGCCGAGCTCCGTTTGGATAAGGTCAACGAGTTCATGAATGAGCGTCGTCTCGCGCATCGTTTTGTTCATGCTGGCGGCATCGAGTTTCGCCGTATGAATATGAAGGGCGATATGGGCCGCCTCGTCATCGGGAATCTCGATGCCAAGCCGCTCTTTGATCAACTGTTTCGCCCATAGCCCGATTTCATACTCCGCCTTATATAGCACTTTAATTTCATTGAGCAATTTGTTTTGAATGCGGTAACCTTGCTTCAACCGCTCGATGGCAAACGACAAATGGTCAGTCAGCGCAATATGAATATGGTCGCTGAGCGGCGCTTGCAGTTTGCCTTCCGCATAGCTGATAATTTCTTCGGCAATATCGATATGTTCTTCTGGCAACGTGCGAAGCAATTGCTGGAACTTCTCATTTTCTTCTTCCATGACGAAAATTTTCTCAATGCGGCCCGGGGGGATGAGATCGTTTTTCCGCTTTTGAAACGCAATCCCCGGGCCCATGACAATTTTCTCTTTGCCTTCGTCGAGCACGACAACGGCGTTGTTGTTTAAAATCTTATGGATGCGAAACGCCATATGTCCTCCCTGCCGCCCTTATTTCATTTTGACATGAAATAAGACCGTCTCGCCTTTTGCTGCCGATGTCCCTGCTTTTTTCTCCAAACTTTCAAGCGCATCACCATTCGTGATGATGATCGGCGTCACCGCGCTTTTCGCTTTCTCGCGCACAAGCGGCAAGTCGACAGAAAGAAGCCGATCGCCCCGTTTCACTCGGTCGCCGGCTTTGACATAGGCGGTAAACCCTTCCCCGTTCATCGACACGGTGTCGATGCCGACATGGATGAGCAGCTCCACACCCGCTTCCGAACGCAAGCCGATAGCATGCTTCGTCGGAAAGAGTTGGACGATTTCCCCGTCCACCGGAGCGACGACATCCCCATCCGCCGGATCGATGGCGATGCCATCGCCCATCATGTTTTGCGCAAACACCGGATCCGGCACGTCTTCAAGCGGCACAATCGTTCCGTCAAGCGGCGCGGTGATCGTCTCCTCTTTCAGCTGCTGCTTGCCAAACCATTTTTTGAACAACGGGCGTCATCCTTTCTATTCGGTTTGTCTGACATTCAGTATACCGAAACGGAAGGACAGTGCCAACCGCGCCGACCCAATCGGTCTTCATCAGCCGCGTTTGCGCAGCCGCCGGCAAATTTCTTCCGTCACTTCCTTTGTCGTCGCCGTGCCGCCGAGATCCGGCGTTTTGATGCCGTCAGCGGTGACATCCTCGATCGTTTGCAACAAAAGGGCGCCGAGCTCTTCTTCGCCGAAATGGTCAAGCATCAGTTTCGCCGTCCAAATTTGCCCGATCGGGTTGGCGATGCCTTTGCCGTAAATGTCCGGCGCCGAGCCGTGCACCGGCTCAAACATGGACGGGTACTTGCCGTTGACGTTGATGTTCGCCGCCGGGGCGATGCCGATGCTGCCCATAATAGCGCCGCCAAGGTCCGTCAAAATGTCGCCAAACAAGTTGCTCGCGACAACGACGTCAAACGTATGCGGCCTTGTCACGAAAAAGGCGGCCAATGCATCAATATGGTACGACGCGGTCGCGACATCCGGGTAGTCGCGCTTGACGTCGGCGAACACTTCATCCCAAAACGGCATCGTATGGAAAATGCCGTTCGATTTCGTCGCGCTCGTCACATGCCGTTTCCGCTTCCGCGCCAGCTCGAACGCATAACGCATCGCCCGCTCCGTCCCTTTGCGGGTAAAGACAGCGTTTTGAATGGCGATTTCATCCTCACCGCGATGAATGCGCCCGCCGACTTCGCTATATTCCCCCTCGCTGTTTTCGCGGACGACGATGAAATCAAAGTCGCGCGGCTCGGTCAGAGGCGAGGATAAGCCGCGGAAATATTTCGCCGGGCGAATGTTAATCACTTGTTCAAATTCGCGGCGGATTTTCAGAAGCAATCCCCATAATGAAATATGATCAGGGACAAACTTCGGATTGCCGACCGCTCCAAGGAAAATGGCGTCAAAGTTCCGCAGCGTCTCCAGCCCATCATCCGGCATCATTTTTCCATGCTCCATATAATAGTCGCAACTCCATGGAAATTCAGTGAAAGAAAAGGAAATCCCTCCATGGACATCCGCAACCGTTTTTAACACATCCAACGCCGCGGGCACAACTTCCTTGCCGATGCCGTCGCCAGGAATGACGGCGATTTCCCATTTTTTCACAACAGTCTCCTCCTTGATGAATCATTTCCTTTCCCTAATTCGACAGAAAGCGCACCGAACCCTCTCCGTTATAGAATACACAATGGCAACCCTTATTTGTGGTAAAATCAAACTACAATCCTATGGACGATGCGGGGGAAACAAATATGTCTCACTATACCGACCCGTTCCGCGGCGAATTTGACAGCCTTGAAGAGTTTGCCGACCGCGTCAGCGACGTGCTGAAATGCCCGGTGACGATCGAAGATGCGAACCATCGGCTCATCGCCTACAGCGCCCATGACGATTACACCGATCCGGCGCGGACGGCGACGATCATCAGCCGGCGCGTCCCGGAAAAAGTGATCAACAGCTTATGGAAACAAGGCGCCATCCCGGCGCTGCTCAAAAGCCGCGAGCCGGTGCGCGTGCCGCCGATTCATGACGTCGGCCTCGGCAGCCGCGTCGCTGTGTCGATCTGGAAAAACGATGAGGTGATCGGTTTCATCTGGGTGCTGGAAACGAACCGGACGCTGTCGCCTGAGGAGATGGAATGGCTCAAGCTCGCCGCCAAGGCAGCGAAAAACAAAGTGTTGCAGCTGTATATGCGCAAAAACAAAAAAGAAGAGCGGGTGCAAGAGCTGTTTTGGAAGCTGCTCACCGGCCACATCGCTCGTGAAGACGACATCCGCGCTCATCTCGCCGCGATGCAAATCCCGACCGCACCGCAGTTTGCCGTTGTCGTCTTCCGCTTTGCCGCCGATTTGATCGCCGAAATGGAGCGGCAAATTTCCTACTTATTGCAAACAACCCAGCAACTCCCGCTCCTTCTTTATACGACTGACGGCCGCGATGTGATTTTGCTGGCGGCGCCCAAAACCGACCAGCCGCTCAAAGAGCTGAATGCATTCATCGAGTCGTTCGCCGCCAAAATGAAAGAACGATTTCACATCCACGATGTGCAGTGCGGGTTTGGCGGCGTGTACGGCGCCTATCGCCTCATTGAAAAAAGCTACCGCGAAGCGCTCGCCGTCCTGGCGCTGAAAGAAAAGCTCGGCGATGAAATCAAGTCGGTTTACGGCTATGCCCAGCTTGGCATTTACCAATTTTTTGATTTTTTGCTTGAACAAAAGCGGCAAGGAGAATGGACCAACCCAGCGTTAACGAAGCTGCAATCGTACGACCAGAAACACCACAGCGACTTGGTCAAAACGTTTGAAACGTTTTTTGACCATAACGAAAACGCGCAAGAAACCGCCGACGTCCTCAACGTTCACCCGAACACGCTTGCTTATCGGCTCAAGCGGATTGCCGACATCGCCGAGCTTGATCTCAATGACATGAATCAAAAAATCAAATTATACATTGATATTAAATTAGCGAAATACGAAGCGCGCGGTTGAATTTGTGGAAATCCACAAAAACCGGGCGCTTCTTTCTCTTTTTTGAACAATGCCCGGCCCGTTCCGTCTCTTTTATACTATAAGTAAGGCCACTTCTGACGAGGAGGAACGATATCCATGATTATTGGAGTGCCAAAGGAAATCAAAAATAACGAAAACCGTGTCGCCATTACGCCGGCTGGCGTTTTGTCATTCGTTCAGGCTGGACATACGGTTCTGATTGAGAAAGAGGCAGGGGTTGGAAGCGGTTTCAGCGACAGCGATTACGCCCGTGCCGGAGCACAAATCATCGAGCGAGCGGAAGATGTGTGGGCGCAAGCCGATATGGTGATGAAAGTGAAAGAGCCGCTGCCAAGCGAATACGGCTATTTCCGCCCAGGTCTCATTTTGTTCACCTATTTGCATTTGGCCGCCGACCCGGAGTTGACGCGCGCCTTAAAAGAAAGCGGCGTCATCGCCATTGCCTATGAGACGGTGCAAGTCGGCCGCACGCTGCCGCTGTTGACGCCGATGAGCGAAGTCGCCGGGCGGATGGCGGCGCAAATCGGGGCGCAATTTTTAGAAAAACCGTACGGCGGCAAAGGCATCTTGCTTGGCGGCGTCCCAGGCGTCGCCCGCGGCAAAGTAGTCATCATCGGCGGTGGGGTCGTCGGCACGAACGCAGCGAAAGTCGCGGTCGGCCTCGGGGCAGATGTCACGATCATCGACTTGAACGCGGATCGCCTGCGCGAGCTTGACGACATTTTCGGCAACCAAATTACGACGCTCATGTCCAACCCGATGAACATCGCCGAAGCGGTCGCAGAGGCCGACCTTGTCATCGGCGCCGTCCTCATCCCGGGAGCGCGGGCGCCGAAGCTCGTCACCGAGGACATGGTGAAAGCGATGAAACCGGGTTCGGTCATCGTCGATGTCGCCATCGACCAAGGGGGCATCGTCGAGACGAGCGACCACGTCACGACACATGACGACCCGACGTACGTCAAACACGGCGTCGTCCATTATGCGGTCGCCAACATGCCTGGAGCCGTTCCGCGCACCTCGACGATCGCCTTGACGAACGTCACGATGCCATACGCCTTGCAAATCGCCAACAAAGGCGTCATCCAAGCCATTACGGACAACCCGGCGCTCGAGCTTGGCGTCAACGTCGCCAACGGCGAAATCACGTACGAAGCCGTCGCCCGCGACCTCGGCTATCGCTACGTCCCGGCCCGCGAAGCGCTCGGGAAAACGTTGGCCGCCAACTAACCGTGATGGACGCGGCCGACAACGCGCGCTGCCGGCCGCCTGTTCATCATTGTCCATTCCCATGACCGCCCACTCATAGCGGGCGGCTTTTTTTATCGTCCTAACCCGACAAGGCCGCCATTTCGGCAAGTGAGCGCAGGCGGTGGGAGTATGCCCCCTGTTGCGTTATGCCAAATCATTTTCGTTCAGCAAAGCAGGCCGTGTATAATGAAAATAGAAAGCTGGAAAGAAGGTGATTTCGTGAACGTTCCGGGAAAACAGGCGGTATCGCTTGAAGAATTTTATCGCATGCGGGAAACAACCGATCGTATTTTAGAATATATTGATGGCGCTGTGTTGATGTCTCCCTCCCCTTCGACCCAGCACCAACGCCTATCGGGACGGCTGTACGTCCAACTGTTCCATTTTTTAGAAGGAAAGCCGTGTGAAGTGTTTCATGCCCCTTTTGATATCGAACTAAAGAACGAACGAATCGAAGGCAAGAAAATTGTCGTCCCTGATTTAACCGTGATCTGCGATCGAAGCGGATTAACGGACAGCAAATTTGTCGGCGTCCCAACGTTGATCATTGAAATTTTAAGTCCTTCCAACCAGGCGTATGATCTCGTGTTCAAATTGAACTTGTATATGCAATACGGAGTCGGTGAATATTGGATCGTGAACCCTATGCACTCTGTTGTGCAAATCTACTCGCTCAATGACGACGGACAATATGAACAAGCCGGCGTCTGGAAAGAAACCGGCATGGCCTATTCGCGCGCGCTTGACGGTTTTTCTGTTGATGTAGAACAACTATTTCGTCCTTGAGGGCGGCTTCATGATATAATCTTGTAGAACAAAGGAGTGATGACGATGACGATGCCAAAAGCGTTAACGATCGCCGGGTCAGACAGCAGCGGCGGCGCCGGGCTGCAGGCGGACTTGAAAACGTTCCAAGAGCTTGGCGTATACGGAATGACGGCGATCACGACGATCGTCGCCATGGATCCGCACAACCGTTGGGCGCATCAAGTGTTTCCGGTGGACTTGGCGACGATCGAAGCTCAGCTTGAGACGATCATCGTCGGCGTTGGCGTCGACGCCTTCAAAACGGGGATGCTGCCGACGACGGATATCATTGAATTGGCAGCGCGCGCCATTGAAAAACATGGCTTGAAAAACGCCGTCATCGACCCGGTTATGGTGTGCAAAGGGGCGGATGAGCCGCTCCACCCGGAAAATACGGTGTGCTACCGGGAAACGCTCGTGCCAAAAGCAACGGTCGTGACGCCGAACTTGTTTGAGGCGGCGCAGCTAGCCGGCCTGCCGCGCATTGAAACGGTTGAAGACATGAAAGAGGCGGCTGGACGCATTCATGAGCTCGGAGCTCAATATGTGATCGTCAAAGGCGGACGGAAAATTCCGCACGACTATGCGGTTGACGTCCTTTATGACGGCCAAACGTTCGAACTGCTTGAATCGGAACGGATCGACACGACGTATACGCACGGCGCCGGCTGCACGTTCTCGGCCGCCATTGCCGCCGAACTGGCGAAAGGCCGGCCGGTGAAAGACGCCATTGCGACGGCCAAAGCGTTCATCACCGCCGCCATCCGCCACTCGTTCCCGTTAAACGAATACGTCGGGCCGACGCATCACGGCGCGTACCGCCGCTACGGCGAACAATAGACAAGGCCTCGTCCTTGTCTTTTTCCGCAACTCCCCTCCTTGGAATTAGGAAGGGAGCGAGGCCTGCGCATACCGAAAAAGCAAATGCCTCCAAACGATTTGCATGGCGCTAAAATAGATGCCATATAGAAATAGAAAGGAAGGTGCCGCCATTGCGCGTCTCGGCTGTCCAATATCATCTTCATACCATCCGTTCGTTTGATGAATTTGCCGCGCAAGTGACGCATTACGTCAAAACAGCGCAAGAGTTTGACGCTGAGTTTGTGTTGTTCCCGGAATTTTTCACCACCCAGCTGCTCTCGATTCCGCTTGACGACGGACGGCAAGCGACGATTGATGACTTGCCGAATTATACCGAAAAATACACCGAGCTGTTTGTGTCGCTCGCTAAAGACACCGGCATGTATTTGATCGGCGGCACGCATGTCATCCGCGAAAACGGCAAGCTGTACAATGTCGCCCATTTGTTTGCGCCGGACGGGACGGTCCATCGCCAAGCGAAGCTGCATATCACCCCGACTGAGGTCAACGAGTGGAATATCGCTCCAGGCGACGGCGTGCATGTGTTTGAAACGGACAAAGCGACGATCGCCATTTTGACGTGCTATGACATCGAGTTTCCGGAAATCGTTCGCATGGCGCGCGCCAAAGGGGCAGATGTCATCTTCTGTCCGTCGTGCACCGATGACCGGCACGGGTTTTACCGCGTACGGTATTGTTGCCACGCGCGGGCGGTCGAAAACGAAGTGTATGTCGTCACGACCGGCACGGTCGGGTCGCTTCCGACGGTCGACTTTATGCGCGCCAATTTCGGCCAAGCGGCCGTCATCACGCCAAACGACATCCCGTTCCCGCAAGGCGGCGTGCTTGCGGCGGGCGAGATCAACAGCGACATGGTCATTACCGCTGACCTTGACTTGTCGCTCCTTCGCAAAGTGCGGGAAAAAGGATCGGTCGCGACATGGCGCGACCGGCGCATCGACTTGTACCCGGATTGGAATCAAGTGAAATAGTCCTAAACGACAAAAAGGGTGCCCCTGCGCAAGGGGACACCCTTTTGCCTATTTTTAGGACAGCAACTGCTTGAATCGATCAAATTGTTCAGCTACTTTCCCTTCTGGCTCCTTCGTCAGCAAGCTGACGATCACAATCGCTGCCAAGCTGGCGGCAAAACCGGGGATCATTTCATACAACAGCCCTTTTAAGTAGGCGGATTGCGTCCAAAGAATGACCGTCAATGCCCCAGCGACCATGCCGGCGAGCGCCCCCCATTTCGTCATCCGCCGCCAGCATAAGCTAAGCAAAATGACGGGGCCAAACGATGCGCCAAATCCAGCCCACGCATAGCCGACCAAGTTTAAAATCGTGTCGTTTTTCGTGTACGCCAGCGCCGTTGCGACAATGGCGACAAGGAGCACCGACAAACGCCCGACGAAGACAAGCTCCTTATCCGAAGCCGCGCGGCGGAACACGACTTTATACAAGTCTTCGGTCAGCGAGCTCGAGGTGACGAGCAGCTGGGATGAAATGGTGCTCATAATCGCGGCTAAAATCGCCGCCAGCAAAAACCCAGTAATAATCGGATGGAACAAAATGTGTCCGAGTTGAATAAACACCGTTTCCGGATCATCAAGTTTCATGCCGCGCTGCGAAAAGTAAGCGATTCCAAAAAGACCGGTCAACATCGCTCCGACAACCGAGAAAATCATCCAACCCATGCCGATGCGGCGGGCGCTTTTCATTTCTTTCACCGACTTAATGGCCATAAAGCGGACGATAATGTGCGGCTGGCCGAAATACCCAAGCCCCCAGGCGAATAATGAAATGATGCCAAGAAAACTTGTTCCTTTCCATATATTCAACAAGTTGGGATCGATGTCGCGAATCGTCTCCATCGTATCCACCGGCCCGCCTGTATGGAACAGCGTCACGACCGGCACTAAAATCAACGCGATGAACATAATCGTCCCTTGGACAAAGTCCGTCCAGCTGACGGCCAAAAAGCCGCCAAACAGCGTGTAAGCGACGACAACGCCGCCGACGATCCACAAGCCCGTATGGTAGCTGACACCAAACGAGTTTTCAAACAGAACGCCCCCCGAAACGAGGCCGGACGAGACATAAAACGTAAAAAAGACCATAATGACAATCCCAGATGCCATCCGCAACAATTTCGACGCATCGCCGAAACGGTTTTCCAAAAACTCCGGAATCGTAATCGAGTCGTTCGCTACTTCCGTATAGACGCGCAAGCGCGGCGCGACAAACAACCAGTTTGCATAAGCGCCAAGCGTCAAGCCGATGACGATCCAGGCGGCGCTCACCCCATCGACATACATCGCCCCCGGCAGCCCCATGAGCAGCCAGCCGCTCATGTCGGAAGCCCCGGCGCTGAGCGCCGTCACCGCCGGCCCGAGCGTCCGGCCGCCAAGCATATAATCGGACAAATTCGACGTCCGTTTATACGCCCAATAGCCAATCCAAAGCATGCCGACTAAATACACAATGACGGAAAATAAAACCATATGGACTCTCCTTCCTCTACTGTCTTGTCACCACTTTCATCATAACGAAATTGATAGTATTTACACAATAGTATTTATTTTTCCATACCGCTATAATAAACAAATTGACAAAACCTTTGCCAACTCTACCCTCTTTCTGGTATAATATTCTGTAAATTAAAAATCAATCGTTTATGTCTTTTTATACATAAAAAATTATTTTATAAAAATGCACACGAAATGATATTAGCCATATGCCCTTCAGTTAATGTGGCGAAAAACATTGAAAAATGCGCCTTTTCCCCATTTATACGGCAGTACCAAAATGTTCAAACAATTATTTTTATAAAACCTATTGCATAATAACAAAAATATTGATAGTATGATAATCGTTCATCGACAATGATTCCAAAGGGGGATTTTATAGGATGTTAAAAATGAAGAAAGGTTTGATCGTAGCGGTCGTTGCTGCGTTGTTTATGGCGCTCGCCGCTTGTGGCAAGTCGACAGAAACAAGCTCTCCGTCAGGCGCTGAAAAAGAAGGGAAGCAAAAAATCACCGTCGGGACGGACGCGGCGTTTGCGCCATTTGAATATATGCAAAAAGGAAAAATTGTTGGGTTTGACGCCGACCTTTTGGATGCGGTGATGAAAGAAGCCGGCTTGGATTATGAATTAAAAAACATCGGCTGGGATCCGCTGTTCGCTTCGCTGCAAAGCAAAGAAATCGACATGGGCATTTCCGGCATTACGATTACGGACGAGCGGAAACAATCTTATGATTTCTCAGCTCCGTACTTTGAAGCAACACAAGTCATCTTAGTCAAACAAGGCAGCCCGGTGAAAAACGCCCTTGACTTAAAAGGGAAAACGATCGGCGTTCAAAACGCGACAACTGGTCAAGAAGCAGCAGAAAAGCTTTTTGGGAAAGGCCCTCATATTAAAAAATTCGAAACAACAGTCGTTGCCATTATGGAGCTTCTAAACGGCGGCGTTGATGCTGTTATCACGGACAATGCAGTGGCGAACGAATACGTGAAAAACAATCCCAATAAAAAACTGCAAGTCATTGAGGATCCAAAAAACTTCGCTTCAGAATATTATGGTATGATCTTCCCAAAAAACAGCGAATTGAAAGCAAAAGTGGACGAAGCATTAAAAAACGTCATCAACAGCGGCAAATACACTGAAATCTATAAAAAATGGTTTGGAAAAGAACCGAAGCTTGATCGATTAAAACAACAATAAGCGTGCGAACAAAGAAAATGCGTAACTACCCGCAAGTTACGCATTTTTCGTAGAGAAAGGTGAGAGCGATGGATTTTCGTTTTGATATTATTGTTGAATACGCCCCTTACTTTTGGCAAGGGCTGCTCGTAACGATCGGCGTATCATTAGCCGGCATCGTGTTCGGCCTCATTCTCGGCCTGTTCATCGGCCTTGGCAAAATGTCGTCCAACCCGATTATTCGTTTGCCGTTTTCGTGGTACATTAACTTTTTCCGCGGTACGCCGCTTGTCGTGCAAATTTTGCTCGTCCATTTCGGCGCCATGCCGCTCTTTTTCGCCCAGCCAAATGCCGTCGCTTCCCTGGCCGTCTCGCTGTCGCTCAACTCGGCCGCGTATGTGGCCGAGATTTTCCGCGCCGGCATCCAGTCGATCGACAAAGGGCAAATGGAAGCGGCCCGCTCGCTTGGGATGACGCATGCGCAGGCGATGCGCTACATTATTTTGCCGCAGGCGTTAAAGCGAATGATTCCGCCGTTTGCGAACGAGTTTATCGTCTTAATTAAAGATTCGTCGCTTGGGATGGTCATCGCCGCCCCGGAAATCATGTATTGGGGGAAAGCGGCCGCGGGTGAGTATTACCGCGTTTGGGAGCCGTATTTAACAGTGGCGTTCATCTATTTGCTCTTAACGCTTTCGTTAAGCAAACTGTCACACTATCTTGAAAGGAAGTATTCGACCCAATGATTGACGTACGCCAGCTGAAAAAATCGTTCGGTTCGCTCCAAGTTTTAAAAGGAATCGATGTCCATATTCGCGAAGGAGAAGTCGTGGTCGTCATCGGCCCATCGGGGTCGGGAAAATCGACGTTTTTACGCTGTTTAAACTTGCTTGAGGATTTCGATGAAGGTGAAATTATTATTGACGGCATTAATTTAAAGGCGAAAGACACGAACTTAAATAAAGTGCGGGAAGAAGTCGGAATGGTGTTCCAGCGCTTTAACTTGTTTCCGCATATGACGGTGCTGAACAATATCACGCTGGCACTGATGAAAGTGCGGAAATGGCCGCGTGAAAAAGCGGAAGCGAAGGCGATGGAGCTGCTCGCCAAAGTCGGGCTGCAAGACAAAGCGCATGTCTACCCGGACTCCCTCTCCGGTGGGCAGGCGCAGCGCGTCGCCATCGCCCGGGCGCTCGCCATGGAACCGAAAATCATGCTGTTTGACGAGCCGACATCAGCGCTCGACCCGGAAATGGTCGGGGAAGTGCTCTCGGTCATGAAGCAGCTGGCCAATGAAGGGATGACGATGGTCGTCGTCACCCACGAGATGGGCTTTGCCCGTGAAGTCGGCGACCGCGTCCTGTTTATGGACGGCGGCTACATTGTCGAGGAAGGGAAGCCGGAAGACTTGTTCGACCACCCGCAGCATGAGCGGACGAAAGCGTTTTTATCAAAAGTGCTGTAAAAAGTCGTCTTGCCTGTTCGAGGCAAGACGACTTTTTTTAGGCACATATCATGCCCCCTATAATGCAACCATGTTGCCTCCCCATCTCTTCAATGTTCCGTCAACGGCTCCCCCATTTCAGGCATCTATGACAACCACAAAAGTCCTTCTGAACATAAAAAGCCGGCCGAATCCCCGGCCAGCCTCGCTTTACAACACAAACTGCATCACCCAAATCGAACCGGCGACAACGACAATGGCGATAAAGAAGCTGTACGCCATGTTGAATGTTTGAATGCGGCCGCTGTCGCTTTCGTTGACATGCATGAACATAAACAGCTGCAAGCTTGCTTGAATCACCGCAAACACAACAATGATGACAATGACCGCTTTGAGCGGCAGTCCGGATGAGAGCGCCACCCAAAGAGCGGCAAACGTCAAGACGAGCGACAACAAAAACCCAATGATATGTTTCCACGGAAATGATTCGTGATGGCCGTTCGTGCCCATGGTTAGATCACCATCCCTAACAAATAGACGAGCGTGAAGATGAAAATCCAAACGACGTCCAAAAAGTGCCAGTACAAGCTGACAATAAACACTTTCCGCGCTGTTTTCGGCGTAAAGCCGCGCTGGAGGAGCTGGATGATGATCAAAATCATCCAGCCAATTCCTAAACTGACGTGGGCGCCGTGCGTGCCGACGAGCACGAAAAAGCTTGATAAAAATGCGCTCGTCTGCATCGTCGCTCCTTCATGGACGTAATGGATGAACTCGCGAATTTCAAACGTAATAAACCCGGCGCCGAGCAAAAGCGTCACCAGCAGCCAAGCGATGAGCCCGCTTATGCGGCCGCGGCGCATTTCAAAAATGGCCAACCCGCACGTAAAACTGCTCGTTAAAAGCAACAGCGTTTCAATCAGAACGTCTTGTACCTCAAACAGCTCCCCTGCCGTCGGCCCCGAGCCGGTCCGTTGGAACAAGACGAGATACGTCGCAAACAGCGTCGCAAACAACGCGACTTCCGCCCCGAGGAAAATCCAAAAGCCCAATATGTTCAACCGACTCTCTTGCGTCCGATACTCCAACGGCAGCGTTTCATCATAGCGATGTGCAGCTTCTCCCATTCGTTACGCCCCCTTCCGCGCCGCTCGTTCCATCCGTTTGATTTCGTCAACCGGAATATGGTAGCCATCATCGTCTTCAAATGAGCGGAGAATCAATCCAAGCACAATGAACAACGCACCAACGATAGCCAACGCAAACCACTTGAACACAAGGCCGAACCCGGCGACGAAAAACGCCACCGACATCCAAAACGGGCGTCCTGAGTTGCTTGGCATATGGATCGGCTTCAAGTCTTCTTCTTTCACGTGGAAGCCGCCATATTTTTTCTTCATCACCCAATAGGCATCCACATCTTCGACAACCGGCGTCACCGGGAAATTGTAATGCACCGGCGGCGACGCGGTCGCCCACTCGAGCGTCCGCCCGTTCCACGGGTCGCCGGTCATGTCGCGCTCGCCGTAGCGGGCGCTGTAATAAATGTTGTAACAAAGCACGATAAACCCGATGCCCATCAACACCGCCCCGACCGTCGCGACGACGTTGAGCGGCGTCCAGCCGAGACCAGCCGAGTACGTGTACATGCGGCGCGTCATCCCCATCAATCCGAGGAAATACATCGGGAAGAAGCAGATGTTAAAGCCGATCATAAACAGCCAAAACGTCCACTTGCCAAGCCGTTCATTCAAGATATGGCCGAACATTTTCGGATACCAATAATGCAAACCGGCAAAGCAGGCGAACACCGTACCCGCGATCAACACGTAATGGAAATGGGCAATCAGAAAATAGCTGTTATGGTATTGATAATCGGCCGCCGCCATCGCCAACATAACCCCCGTCACGCCGCCGATGACAAAGTTCGGAATGAACGCCAGCGACCAAAGCATCGCCGTTGTAAAACGAATTTTCCCTTTTCGGATCGTAAACAGCCAGTTGAAAATTTTCACCCCGGTCGGGATCGCGATCGCCATCGTCGTGATCGAGAAGGCAGAGTTCACTGCCGGCCCTGCGCCCATCGTAAAGAAGTGGTGCACCCAAACGATAAAGCTCAGGAACGCAATGCCGACGATCGAACCGACCATGGCCTTATAACCAAACAAGCGTTTTTGGGCAAACGTGCTGACGACCTCCGAGAAAATGCCGAACGAAGGCAAAATGACGATATACACTTCCGGGTGACCCCAAATCCAGAACAAGTTCGCCCAGAGCATTGACATGCCGCCATTGGCCATCGTGAAAAATTGCGTGCCAAATACGCGGTCGAACGTCATTAATGCCAAGGCGACGGTCAATACCGGGAAGGCGAAAATAATAAGCACGCACGTAATGAGAATCGTCCACGTAAACATCGGCATGCGCATCAATGTCATGCCCGGCGCGCGCATTTTTAAAATCGTGACAAGGAAGTTGATCCCGGTCATCAATGTTCCGATCCCGGAAATTTGTAAAGCGACAGCGTAATAGTTGTTGCCGACGCCATGGCTGAATTCGTTGCCGGCAAGCGGGAAGTACGCCGTCCAACCGGCATCCGGCGATCCGCCGATGACGAATGAAATGTTAAACAGCAACGCACCGAAGAAAAAGAGCCAAAAGCTTAACGCATTCAAATATGGAAACGCGACGTCGCGCGCCCCGATTTGCAGCGGAACGACAATGTTCATCAAACCGATGATGAACGGCATCGCCATAAACAAGATCATAATCGTCCCGTGCGTCGTAAATATTTCATTGTAATGCTGCGCGTCAAGAAACTTCATGTTCGGCGCGGTCAGCTGCGCCCGCATCAAAAGCGCATCGACGCCGCCGCGGAAGAGCATCAAAACTGCGCAAATAATGTACATGACGCCAATCTTTTTATGATCCACCGTCGTGAGCCATTCGTTCCACAGCCATTTCCATTTTTTAAAATAGGTCAACACAAACACAATGCCGACCATCGTCAAGACGATGGCGACATCGGCGGCATAAATGAGCGGCTCACCCGTGACAAAAAACTCGCTCCATTTCATCTTTCGCTCCTCCTTTCCTACTCCCCATGATGATGACTGTTTGTCATCGCTTCATCGCTTTGATCGTCGTTTTTCATTGGCTTTCCATCTGCATGATGGCTGTTTTGTTTCGCATGGTCAATCCATTGTAAGTGGGTGTTCGAAAACGTCATTCGCCCAACAAGCCCCGGTTTTAAAATTTGTGTATATTTTTTCTCATCGAGCTTCGGGGCGGTTTGTTTCACTTCATTTACCCATTTGCGGAAGTCCGTTCCCGTTTGTGCGACGACCTCAAACTCCATATGGGCGAACTTTTCCCCGGAAAAGTTGGCGCTCCGCCCCATGTAGGAACCGGGCTTATCGGCTTGCAAGATCAGCTCTGTCTCCATGCCGTCCATCGCATATTTTTGCCCACCTAATTCCGGCACCCAAAACGAGTTCATCGGTCCGACCGAAGTCAGCTTAAACTTGACCGGCACACCGGCCGGAATATGGACGTAGTTGACCGTTTCAATGTTTTCTTCCGGATAGCTGAAAATCCATTTCCAGTTCGCCGCCGTCACATGAATCGTGATCGGTTTCACTTTCTCGGTCGGCGGCTTTTCCAACGCAAACGTCGCCTTCACTGTTGGAACAGCGAGCGCAGCAACAATCAAAATCGGAATGGCCGTCCAGACGACTTCAAGCAACGTGTTCCCTTCCTCATCCGGCGGCTCATAGCCGGCATTTTCCGGCTTCTCGCGATAACGAATGAGAAAAACGGCAAATAACGTAAATACAACAACAATAATGAACAACATAAAGCCGACAGACCACATGATCAAATCATACTGCATGCGCGCCACCGGCCCTTGCGGATTGAGCACGGCCGTGCGCTCCACGCAGCCCCCAAGCAAAAACAAAAACGGCAAAACCAGCACCGCGCGCCATCTCGCCCATTTCATCGCTATCGGTCCTCCCTCTTCCGCCCCAACCATTTCGGGGCCTTCCATGCATTTTCTTTTGTCTCTACCATATCAAAATTGAAAATGTTTGAAACGAATGAGCGAAAAAGTTCATAAATCAGCAAAACATTTGTCACAAACTGTTCAATCATTGTTCAAGAAATCGCCAATTGTTTTCCTCGTTCAGGGAAATATTGATGAGAAAGGAGAGTTGCGGAAAAGCCCGCCATAAAACAAGACAGCTGAATTCTTTATGAAAAAGAACCCAGCTGTCCTTCGTTCGTTTGAATGGCATATCCTTGTTGCTGCAACTGTTTACGAATGCGTGGGTTTAACGTTTGCCACATCCATTGTTCATACAACGCCTTTTTCTCTCCAGGCAATAAATAGTAGTGTCGGCCGGCCTGGCGGCGCGCCCGCTCGGTGACATCATAGAGCGCTAACGCAGCGGCGACGGAAATGTTAAAGCTTTGCACAAAGCCGTACATCGGAATGACAAACGTTCCGTCCGCCAAGCGGAGCGCCTCTTCCGACACGCCGCTATGCTCGTTGCCAAACAACAGCGCTGTCGGTTGGGACAGATCGATGTCGGAAACCGGAATCGTCCCCTCACCAAGATAGCTTGCATACACTTGATACCCTTGACTTTTCAAATCGGCAATGGCCGTTTTGATATCTGGCTTATGGTGGAGCGTCAGCCACTGATCGGCATAGCGCGTCACAAGCCGGTTCGGCGAAAACGGCGCCTTTCCCGTCACGATATGAACGTCTTGAACGCCAAACGCTTCCGCCGTCCGCAGCACCGCCGCTTGGTTATGCGGGTCATCGACCGCTTCGATCAAGACGGTAATATAGCGGGTGCGCTCATTCAAAACCTCATACATCCGCCGAAGCCGCCTTGGCAAAATCATTTCCCAAACCGGACGCGTCGATTCGGTGATCAGCCCTTCTTGCCGCAGCTGTTCCAAAAATGATGTCGCTTCCCGTTCTTCCACAACGCATCCCCCTTTCCAAGCCTAGCGTATTCTGTGTTTCCCATTGTACAAAATGACAGGATGCCAAGGCAATTCATGTATTTTTAAATACTATTCAGATTATTAAATATATAATAACTTGAAAACATTGCTCATTTACAACCTCTTTATCTATCGGTTAGTATTATAATGTAAGCGCTTCAAAAATACTTTTTCAAAAAATATTATTTATTATCAAGCTGTTTAACCTCGCCGAACAGCAAGAAGCGCCGAGCGCATTCGGCCGGCTGACAAAGCGCGGCATTCCGGGCGCGGCCTTGATCGCCACTGCGCTTGTCATGCTTGTCGGCGTATATTTGAACTACGTATCGGAAAAAGTGTTCCAATGGGTGACAAGCATCGCCACATTCGGCGCCATTTGGACGTGGGCGGTCATTTTGCTGTCCCAGCTGAAATTCCGCAAACAGTTGAGCGCGGAACAAGCACAACGTCTCACGTTCAAACTTCCGCTTTATCCGTACAGCTCATACGTGTCGCTTGCCTTTTTGATCGGCGTTGCCGCCCTAATGGCGTATTTCCCGGATACGCGCATCGCTTTGATCATCGGCCCAGCCTGGCTGCTGCTTTTGACAGCCGTATACTTCGCCAAAGGAATGCATCGTCGCCAGCATGGCCAAGCCGAAGAAAAGCAAGCTGGATGACAAGTCCGATCAAAAGAGAGGGTGTCCCCATCCTTGCGGGACACCCTCTTTATAAAACAAAAAGCAGGAAATGTGCAATCGCAGACGCCATCCTTCCGATCGGTGTATTTCCGTTTGGATCATGACTCGCTTTCATCCTTTCATTCATCAACCGCTATGTAGGCTTGGCGCGGATGATTGGGCTGATCCGGGTATTTTAAGCGGATTTTCCCTTCCTCCAGCAGCTTTCCTAAATAATTGTTGCGCAATCCATCCGGCGTTCGTTCGAGCAGCTCAGCCAGCTCTTTCAGGCGTAGCGGCCGCTCGCGGCATAACCGAATGATCAATTGTTCCATGACCGCTGGAGCCAACCGTTTTTTTTCGCCGTGCCAATTCTGCCATCTTCCATAGCCGTTCGTCGATCGTTTCCCCTTTTTCGTTGCTGTCATGCATACTGATGTCGTTGTTTACGGAGCTAAGCAAGCTATTTACGAACTCCAGCCCATTATTTATAGAGTTCAACGTTCTATTTACGGAGTCAGGCTCGTTTTTTATGGAGTTCGACCTGCTGTTTACGGAGTTTTTGTTTATATTTACGGAGTTTTCTTCGTTGTTAACGGAGTTGGTGTCTATACTTACTAAACTTAGTTCGTTAGTTATGAAGCTCTCGGTTTCCTGTCCGCTGTCCGGATCCAGCCATTCGGGTTCCGGCTGTTCCAGCTGTCCAGCCGGTTCTGTTTCCATTGTTGCGCTAATTTCAGCTGGAAATTGCAGCGGACACAACACAACGATTGTACGGTCTGGATTCGTTTGCTGCGAGATATCGACCGGACAGACAAGCGCCTGTTCCTGCATATCACACATTCGCTTAAGGCCCGATCCCGCGCGTTTGCATACGTCGATCAGCAAAAACATTTTAAAAATATTCGGGTTGCGCAAATTGCTTGTATGCCCCGCCATTGCCGCTTCAATCGGGATGCGAAACCGTCCCGGGTTGGCAAAGCGAAATGAACGATCCTCTTTTTCGACGGTGATGCCGCCTTCCTCCCCATAATCGGCATGAACGATGGCATTCGCAAGCGCCTCGCCAAGCAGAGCGCGCCCTTCATCCGCCCAAACGTGACGCTCCAGCTCAGTCAACACGCGAAAATAAAAATCGTAAATGTTGCCCGACCATGTGCCGTCTTGTGATGTGAACCGCTTCGTCCATCCTGCCGCTTCACCGTCAGCGTGCTCTCGATATTCCAAAAAGTATTGCGGCAGCACCTCGGTGATGATCCGCTCCTCACTGAACATCAACAATCCCGCGAGCGTCAGCCCTTCTTTGCTGCTGTCGCGCAGCTTGCCCCACGCGCCGATTTTGTATAAAAATTCTTTTGTCTCGAGCCCGTTCCATGGATGGCCCGGTTTCACCCGAGCAAACCTCTCGCGGTAATGGCTGACGGTCTCGAAATTGAGCTCACTTAAGCTGTAATGCTCTAAAATCAGGCTGTCTGCCAGCGCATGGGGGCGTTCATGAAACGAATTTGTATATTTATTCACTCCCGATCTTCCTTTGACGTTATTTTTGCAAAACAGTTTGATTCCCTTTTTCTATTGTACCATCTTTCCTTCTCCTTGCGGATAGTTGCCAAAAAAAGAAAACGGTTGTGGATATGTGGAATAGTTCGCCCGATAAAAGGAAAACTACAGAAGACAACATTGACATGCAAGGAGGAGGTCATCATGTCGTCCCTTCCTTCCACCGTAGAGCCTTACTGGCGCGACTCCGTTTCGCTTCCGTCGTTTCCGAAACTCGATGCGGACATTTCCGTCGACGTCGCAGTCATCGGCGGCGGCATTTCCGGGATTACAACAGCGTATTTGCTGTCGGCGCAAGGGGCGCGCGTCGCCCTTCTGGAAGCCGACCGGCTCCTGAACGGCACGACCGGCCATACGACAGCGAAAATCACCGCCCAGCACGATCTCGTCTATGATGAATTTCTTAACCATTTCGGTGCAGAAAAGGCGCGGCTCTATTATGACGCCTGCATGGACGCACTCCAGTTTATCCGCCGCACGATCGAAGAACAACAAATAGACTGCGACTTTTGCGAGCAAGATGCCTATATTTATACGACGTCTTCCTCTTCTTTCCAAAAACTAGTGAAAGAATGGGAAGCGTACGAACGGCTCGGCATTGACGGCGCCTTCGTTGAGTCGATCCCGCTCCCGCTGCCGGTGGCGGCAGCGGTCGTGATGAAGAGGCAGGCGCAATTTCATCCGCTCAAATATTTGGCCAAGCTCGTCGATTCGATCACACAGGCTGGTAGCGCCATTTACGAACACACACCAGCGGCGGATATTGAACAAGGAAAAAGGATGACAGTCATTACGCGAGACAAAAAACGGGTTGAGTGCGACCATGTCGCCGTCTGTTCTCACTTTCCGTTTTACGACGGCGGGTTTTACTTTTCGCGCATGTACGCTGAACGGTCGTACGTATTGGGAGTGACGATCACGGAACCGTACCCGGGCGGCATGTATTTAAGCGCCGATGAACCGAAACGCTCGATCCGCTCCGCAACGGCAGGCAGCGAGACGCTTATCCTGATTGGCGGCGAAAACCATAAAACCGGCCAAGGCGTGCCGACGATGCGTCATTACGAGGCGCTGTCCTCGTTCGCTTCGCAGCTGTTTACGGTGAACGACATCCGTTACCGTTGGTCCGCCCAAGATTTGACGACGCTGGACAACGTGCCGTACATCGGCCCGATGACGGCAGGGACGCCAAACATTTATGTCGCGACAGGGTACCGGAAGTGGGGGATGACGAACGGGACGGTCGCCGGGATGCTTTTGTCTGACCTCATCCTCGACCGCGACAACCGATACCGCGACTTGTACTCCCCGTCGCGCTTTTACGCTGATCCAAGCATGAAGCAGTTTTTCACGACAAACCTTGACGTCGCCAAACATTTGCTGGTGGGAAAGATCGAACCGGTTGTCCGCCGGCCGCAAGATTTGGCGCATGGCGAAGGGGCGGTTGTCTCGGTCAACGGAAAGCGGGCTGGCGCCTATAAGGACGAAGCCGGGGGACTCCATGTCGTTGACACGACGTGCACTCATATGGGTTGCGAGCTGGAGTGGAACAGCGGCGACCGGACATGGGACTGCCCATGTCATGGCTCGCGCTTCTCGATCGATGGCGATGTGATCGAAGGACCGGCGAAACAGCCGCTCGCGCGCATTGAACTTGATGACGCGAAGTGAGGCGCTGACGCAGGACGGCGGCGCGTGCAGAACATCGTCGCAATCGGCATGTCGACCTTGAGTTCCAATGGGGGTTGGGAGCGTATGTTCCTAACCCCCTTATCGTTTTCATTTGCCGATGGCGCATTTCGTGATAAGATGAAAATTAGAGTGGACTGCATGTTGTATGATGTTTTCGGGAGGGATGACGCATGGACCTTGAACCGATTTTTCTCACCCCTGTCTTCCAAGAACGGATTTGGGGCGGCACGAAGCTCGCCGAACGATTCGGCTACGACATTCCGTCTTCGCAAACCGGGGAATGCTGGGCGGTGTCCGCCCATCCGCACGGGCAGACGGTCGTCGCCCGCGGACCGTTTGCCGGGATGACGCTCGGACAATTATGGGAGGAACGCCGCGATTTGTTCGGCCACTTCCCGTCTGACCGCTTCCCGCTGTTGACCAAAATTTTAGACGCCAATGCCGACTTGTCAGTCCAAGTCCACCCGGACGATGAATACGCCAAAACGCATGAAGGCGGAGAACTCGGCAAAACGGAGTGTTGGTACATCATCGACTGCAAGCCGGGCGCTAAGCTCATTTACGGCCATTATGCAGAAACGAAAGGAGAGCTGCGCGCGATGATGGAAGCGGGGGAATGGGATCGTTTACTTCGGAAAGTGCCGATCCGCCCCGGCGACTTCTTCTATGTCCCGAGCGGCACGATCCACGCCCTTTGCGAAGGGACGCTCGTCCTTGAGACGCAGCAAAGCTCAGATACAACCTACCGCGTCTACGACTACGACCGTGTCGACAGCCAAGGGCGCAGGCGGGAGCTTCATCTTGACAAAGCAATAGATGTCACGACTGTCCCGCACCGCGACATCGACATCCGCCCCCATGTCGCCGAATTCCCGGGCGCGACTGTGACGACATTCGTGGAAGGCGACTACTTCGGCGTCCAAAAATGGGACGTCCGCGGCGCGTTCGAATCAGAGCAGGCAAAACCGTTTCTCATCGTCAGCATCCTCGAAGGCGAAGGCGAGCTTGTCCGCAAAGGACAGACATACTTGCTTCGCCGGGGCGACCATTTCATTTTGCCGCATCAATTCGGCCGTTTCACCATTCGCGGCTCCCTCCAGGCGATCGCGTCGTGGCCACGGAAAGGCAAATAAACGCGGGTGTCCCAAAGGTTCGGGACACTCGTTCTCATTGCCATAAGCAGCAAAATGACCAAATTGTGTTCGATTTAAGGGGCGTCGCCTTTTTGGGTCAGCCCCTTCTTTTTGTCGAAAATATTAACGGGGGGATTGTTTTCCTAGTTGGCCAAGACGGTATACGTACGCAATATGCCGCGCCGTTTGCGTCACATACTGTTCCGCCTGCTCCAACGCTTTCTCGAGCGGAATGACGCCGGGAACAATTGTAAAGAGGGCGTCAATGCCATGGTCTAAGACGACCGCGCTGTCGTCGCCCAACGACCCGGCGATGCCGATGACGGGGACGCCGAACTGTTTCGCTGTCTTGGCAACGCCGATCGGCGTTTTGCCGAACACCGTCTGTCCGTCAATCCGCCCTTCGCCGGTGATGACCAAGTCAGCGTCTTTGACGCGCTCTGCGAGCTGAACCGTCTCGATCACAATCTCCACGCCGCGCTTTAGCTCGGCCGGGAGAAACGCGAGCAGTCCCGCCCCCAACCCGCCGGCCGCACCCGCTCCCGGGATGTCGCCGACTTGTTTGCCGAGATCACGTCGGATGACGTCGGCATAGTGCGCCAAGTTCCGGTCAAGAACCGCGACCATGTCCGGTGTCGCCCCCTTTTGCGGACCGAAAATGGCCGACGCTCCGTTCGGACCGGTAAGCGGGTTGTCGACGTCGCACGCCACGTCAATGCGGACTCCCCCAAGACGCGGGTCGAGACCGGAAAGGTCAATCGCATGCAAATCGGCCAGCGCGCCGCCGCCCGGACCGATGTCGCAGCCGTCTTCGTCCAAAAGCCTTCCCCCGAGCGCCTGCACCATGCCGGCCCCACCGTCGTTCGTCGCGCTGCCGCCAATGCCGATGATGAGGTGGGTGGCACCGGCATCCAGCGCTGCAAGGATCAACTCCCCTGTCCCTCGCGTCGTCGTCACCAATGGATTGCGCCGGTCGCGCGGGACAAGGTGCAGCCCTGAGGCGGCGGCCATCTCAATCACCGCCGTCTTCCCATCGCCAAGCAAACCAAAAAACGCCCGCACCGGCTCGCCGAGCGGCCCGGTCACGTTCACTTCCACGATGCGGCCGCCGGTCGCATCAACGAGCGACCGCACCGTCCCTTCCCCGCCATCGGCCATCGGCACCTTAACGTATTCCGCCTCCGGAAACACCGTGCGAAACCCACGCTCGACCGCCTCGGCGACTTCGAGCGCAGAAAGGCTTTCTTTAAATGAATCAGGAGCAATAACGATTTTCATTCTTTTTCCCTCCTCATGTGTCAAATTTTGTGGAAAAAAAGCGAAAAACAATGCCATTTTGTCTATTTTCACAATTATGTATATAGTACTATAATAGATATAACCATATGTTCGTTTGTTCCAATTGGGAACATGTTGATTCTATAAAAAAGACGGTTTCCAAATTCACCGTTCGCCATCGTCTGCTATAATCCGTATTTTTGCTGAAAGCCACTGGCATGTGAGCGGTCTTCCTCTTTTTGGAATCACTTCATCAACGACGAAGTTGTCAGAGGTCAGATTTATAGGAGAGAGAGCCGAGATGTTACTCCGAGCACGACCGATTATTTTTGCTGTTTTTTCCGCGTCCATTGCTGTTGTGTTTGTGTCAAAGCCGCCTTTCTTCGATCGCACCTATGTCATCGCTTTGCTGTTTTATTGGCTGTTTTCCAGCTTGTATTCACACTTGCGCGTCATAGACAAAACGAAAAACAATATTCCCGTTGATTACGGCATTAACTACAGTTTATCCTTCTGCTTATTTGCCGGCCCGTTCGGGCTGTTTATCTTTGAAGCGTTGTTTCGCTTGACTGAACATATAGCCAAAAAATATTTGAAAACAGCGGAACCCGATGAATGGCTGCACACATTGTACAACATTGGTTCGTTTGTGACGTTCAATTCGCTCGCGTTTGCCTTATACGATCTCCTTGGTCCGCTGTTTCAGTCTATTCCGTTCATTGGCTTCTGGCTGCTTTTATTCCTGCTCGTCATCGTCGTTTCCTTTTTGACTGACTGTTGCCTGATCATCATTTTTTATATAACCGGCGACATTCAGACACAGCGCGAGGCGTTGGATTTTATTAAGACGAGAAGCTGGATGGACATGGGAAAAACGGCGCTGACAAACGGTCTGTTATTTCTCTTTTTGCAAGAACAGCGGTGGGATATGCTTTTGAGCTTATTTTTGCTGAATTACTTCGTCAGCCGCTCGTTTTTTTCCAAATCGCAAAGCATCCAGCATAAACTAGAACGCGACCACTTCGAAAAAATGGCCTACACCGACTTTTTGACCGGCATCCATAACCGCGCCTACATGGATCAAACGATCGCCAAGCTAAACGGATCCGGTGAATGGATTGGCGTCGTCGTCGCCGATATCGACAATTTTAAAACGATCAACGACACGTATAACCATGCCGTCGGCGACGAGGTGATCCGCCATTTCGCCTCAACCTTGAAACAGTTTCTCAAAGAGGGCGATTTTTTGTTCCGCAGCGGCGGTGAAGAATTTACGATGTTTTTGCGTAATCGCACATTTGAAGAGAGCGTCCGGCTTGTCGAGGAGATTCGAGAAGCAGTGCGCCGCAGCACCGTGTTGGTCGATTATATGGCGGCGAAACGTCCCATTGCCTATACGTCGTCGTTCGGTCTTTACTTTTGTCAAGCAGAAGGAACGATGTCAATTGAAAAAGCGTACATTTATGCCGACCATTTATTGCTCCGTTCGAAAGAAAGCGGCAAAAATAAAGTATCAGCCCAATGCGGGGGAGTTGCATAAATTAGGCGGCTCTCCCTTGACTTTTCCTTAGCGCAACCTAAGGTGAAGCAGTTCAATTAGTAAATAAACGGAAATTTCCCTTACTTATGATACGGTTCCCCGCGGTTAATGCGAAACGCACGATAAATCTGCTCGAGCAAAATGAGACGCATGAGCTGGTGAGGAAACGTCATTTTCGAAAACGACAACGCCTCGTCAGCGCGCGCCATCACTTGTTTGCTTAAGCCAAGCGAGCCGCCGATGACGAACACTACCTTGCTTTTGCCATAGGTGGCGAGCTCATCGAGACGGGCGGCAAATTGCTCGGACGATTTCATCTTTCCTTCAATCGCAAGCGCGATGACGTGGGCGTCATGCGGAATTTTCGCCAACAGCCGCTCGCCTTCCCGCTGTCTGATTTGCTCTTCCTCAAGTTCGCTTGCCCGTTCGGAGGTTTTTTCATCGGCGACCTCAATTATCTCAATTTTTGCATATGCGGACAGACGCTTTGTGTACTCATTGATCCCTTGAATTAAATATTTTTCCTTCAATTTGCCCACAGCGGCAATGGAAATATGCACACATCATCCCCACCTTACAAACAACTTATCAACAATATTTATCCACATATACACAACACATATCCACATATTGTGCAAAAACATCAGCATCCTACGGCATAGACAGCCTTTTTCTCGCAAAAACGGCACAGTTTTTCGCTGTTATCCACAAACATGACATCAGGGGCCTGCTCCGTCTCATCCACATATTCGTCAATGGCCATATCGATGTGCTCCTCACATGTGAATATCATCATTCTCGCTCCTTTCCTTGTGGAAAAAAGAAGGAGCGTTTCCGCTCCTCCATCGTTTTCGTTTAATACGACTCACGCGCCAACTTCATCGTGACCGTGCGTTTTTCCCCATCACGATAAAACGTGACTTCCATCCGGTCGCCGATCGATTTTTTCGTATACAAATATTTGCGCAAGTCGAGCACATTGCGGATTTTTTCGCCATCAAGCGCCACGATGACATCAAACTGTTTTAAGCCTGCCTGGGCGGCTGGCGACATCGGCACGACTTGAATGACCGCCGCTCCTTCCGTTACGTTCGGCGGCAAATGGAGCGTCGCCTGCAAATGGTACGATGGGATGTCGCTCAGCGAGCGAAGTTCAACGCCCATATACGGACGGCGCACTTGTCCGTATTTTTCCAAGTCCGAAATGATCGGAATGGCCGTGTTGATCGGGATCGCGAACCCGATGCCTTCAACCGCCTCTTGGGCGATTTTCATCGAGTTGATGCCGATGACTTGCCCTTTGATATTGACGAGAGCGCCGCCGCTGTTGCCCGGGTTGATCGCCGCATCTGTCTGCAATACTTCTGCATTCCAGTCTGGAGCGCCGTCTTGGTCCAAATCGACTTCAACCGTCCGGTTCGTTCCGGAAATAATGCCTTGTGTCACCGAGCCGGCAAACTGCAAGCCGAGCGGGTTGCCGATGGCAATGACCGGCTCGCCTGGCTTCACTGTATCGGAGTTGCCGAACTGGGCGACTTTTTTCACATGCTTCGCGTCAATTTCCAAGACGGCTAAATCCATAAGCACATCGCTGCCCAGCAACTTCGCCGGCACTCTCGTCCCATCTTTGAGGCTCACTTCGAGCTGACTGGCGTTTTCAACAACATGATGGTTCGTGACGATAAACGCCCGGCCTCCCGCTTTCTTGTAAATGACGCCCGATCCGACGCCAGCCTCGCCTCCTTGCGACCAGAAGCTGGCTTCTTGAATGTTGACAACGCCGACAACCGCATCCGACACTTGGTCGATCGCCTTTGTCACCGCCGTCGTCACATCTACGGAAACACTCTGCCGAATCGGTGGAGTTCCATTTTCCTCTGTTTTTGGCTCTTCCTCTGCTCTTTGATTCGGCACAACATCATACGGGAGGATATCCCAACGGGAAAGCGCCGGAATGGACATGAGGACGAGCAGCCCTCCTAACACGGCGCCGACAAGCGCGGAAACAAACGATCCGCTGCGCCGCTTCCTCCTCGTTTGTTCGTACGGCTCATAATGGTCGTCGTAGTATCCCATGCTCACCCTCCTTTCCACATTCGTCTCCATCCCTCATTATAATCATGAACAGGAGAAAAAATCCAACAAATGTGTCTCCCTCAGTTTCGGCAAAACGGGCTTTATACATACGCTAGTGCCGTCGCCCGACGCGGATCGGTATCATACAAACGAAAGCGGGCGCCGACCGCTAAGCCTTTCTGTTCCAACACTTGCGTCACGGTCATGCGCGCCAGCTCTTTCATATTGTTATCTTGGCTCAAATGGGCCAAATAAATTTGCTTTGTCCGGTCGCCGATCACGTCAGCAAGCGCCAAACCCGCTTCCTCATTCGAAATATGGCCGACATCGCTTAAAATGCGGCGCTTGACGCTCCATGGATATCTCCCCATCCGCAGCATGCCGACGTCATGATTGCTTTCAAACACGAACACATCCGCGTTTTCAATCGTCTTTTTGATCCGCTCGCTCACATAGCCGGTATCGGTGAGCAACGCAAGCTTTTTCCCTTCATAGTGGAAAACGTAAAACATCGGCTCGGCGGCGTCGTGAGAGACGCCGAACGATTCGACGTCAACATCGCCGAACGTCCTTACCGCGCCGAGCGGAAAGACAAATTTTTGCTCGGGCGGAATGTCGCCGACCGCTTGTTCCATCGCCCGCCACGTTTTTTCATTGGCATACACCGGCAGCCGATACTTGCGGGCAAGCACCCCGAGCCCTTTAATATGGTCGCTATGTTCATGGGTGACAAGCAGCGCATCAAGCTGCTTTGGATGGCGGCCGATCTCAGCAAACAACTCCTCAAGCTGCTTGCCGCTCAAACCGGCGTCAACAAGCAGGCGCTGGCGGTCTGTCTCAATGTAAAAGGCGTTGCCGGTGCTGCCGCTGGCCAGCACACTAAATCGCATCGTCATGTTCTTTCACTCCAGCACATTTCCTTGATCATTGATCACTTGCCCTTCAAACGCATTGACGAAATAGTCTTCCTTCCGATTGACAACAATATGCCAAGTTGGAGTCAACACTTGGGATGCAGTAAATTGAACAAGCCCGTAATAGCCAAGCTCCACTTTCGTGACGCGGTCGCCCGGCTGCAAATGCCCTTTTCGGTACAACGTCTCAATGGCTTTAATCGCCGGGACGATATCTTGCTTTCGCTCGTACTTTTCCAAGTCGCTGAGCATCGTCTGTTCATACGACAGCGCTTCCCGTCTCCCGTTGACATGGATGACGAGCTTGCTGTTTTCATTGCCGTAAATCATCTTACCGTCATACACTTGGTAGCAGGTCAAGATTCCTTGTTTTTCATCAAACGACCAAAAGGCATATTGCCCGCCGCCGATGATGTAGCGCTGCAAAAACTCACGCAGCTGGTATGGATCGTCAATCGGCAGCGCAACCGGATCGATGAACGTCCCTTTGACTTTCGTTTCTCCTTCGATTTTCACTTTTTGCCCGGGCAGCTTTTTTACATCCGCCATGGTGAATGAGCGGCTTTTGCCGCTGACATACGCCGCTTTCGTCACTTCTTTCGGCAGATCCACATACGTAATGCCGTTCGCCTCAAGCTGCTCTTCAATCGTCGTTTCCAAAATGACATCGAGCTGGCTGCTGTTTCGTTTTTCCATAAACTGATAGCCTAAAAAGCAGTCGAGGATGAGGAACACGATAATAAAAATCGTCTTCGTTTTACTCCAGTCCATTTGTTCCCCCTCCTCCCGCCTCATCGCTCGTGTCCACCTTTTTCCACGTTTGTCCGTACAAGTAGAACCATGCCGGTTCAAGGCGGATGACTTTTTCCCGCTCGGGATCTTTGATGAGCTCATAGCCGATGGCGATATCTTTGATGAGCGATTTGCGAACGCCTTTCGTCTGTTCGAACCAGTTGACGACCTCATGGCCGGACGGCAGCGTTTTTGGTGTGCGGTTGCGATCCGCGATTTCAAGGCGGAAGAGCGGACGTTGGTATTTCATCAAATCGGACGCTCCCCACGTCTCCACGATTTCTGACATGCCGTATTCATTAAAGACTGGATAGCCGTTGACGACAAGCCGGAACGTGACTTTTCGATCCTCCTCGCTCCAGCGGGCGAAATGATACAGATCCGTCCAACCGCCATGCTCATTGACGAAATCAATGCTTTTTTGGATGATATGGGTTTCTTGCTCTGTTTGTCCCATATTCGAGACGCGCGCCGCTGGATTCACATACAGCAGCATCCGTTGAAGAAAATCGACGTCCATCAGCCGCGAACCGTCTGTATATTCTTCGCCAAACGGAATCAAATCTTTTTTGACAAAGCTTGGATCGCTAAAGAGCGCTTCTTTAAACTTGTCTGCGTCCAGCTCGTCGGTATAATATTGCAGACTGCTGAGCACCACTTCTTTTTCCGGCAAATACAACTGCTTCGTTTCGCTGACCGGATAAGCGAAATAACGCGGAAAATGGCTCGTTTCTTTCGCCAGCCGGCCGATCGCCGATAAGGAGGCATCGCTGGCAATCGCTTTGTAAATTTTGCGCTTGTCGGTCGCGATGAAGTAGATGGGGAACTCGTCCTTCCCGCCGAGCGGGACGAGCAGGCGGTCAAACGCCAAGCCGTCGAGCCCCCTGTCATCGATCGTGAAAATCAATCGGTATATGTCGATCGGCACCTCATCGGGGTAAATGATCTCAAGCCGCTCTTTGCCATTTAAAAACGATAAAAACTTCCCTTGCGGAACAGAAGACGAAACATCTTCGAAATCGTCAAGCGTCCATCTTCTCATTTCTTTCAGCACTTCATTTTTCTCTTCGTCTTTCGTCACAGCATAGGGGACGCCGTTTTTATGAATGAGAATCTGCTTTGGCTGCACGACCATCGCTGTATCCACTTGCGTATTGCTCACGGAGACGTGTTGAATGTATTCGTCGTTTTGCAACACGTCGTATTTCGGATGATATGTCCATAAGGCAAACGTTAAGGTAATGCTGATGAGCACAAGCAACGTCAACACGATGGTTTTGATCGTTTCATACATCGCACCAGTCATCCTTTTGCTCGCGTTCTAGCGGCAGCGTAAAATAAATCGTCGTCCCTTTATGTTCTTTGCTTTCCGCCCAAATCGTTCCGCCATGGGCGAGCACGACTTCTTTGGCAATGGCCAGCCCAAGCCCCGTACCGCCCAATTTGCGCGACCTGGCCTTGTCGACCCGGTAAAACCGCTCAAAAATTTTCGCCAAATCGGCCTTCGGGATGCCGACCCCTTCGTCGCTGACGCTGACAATCATTTCATCAGAAAGTTTGCGGACGCGAAATGTAATCGTCCCGCCTTGCGGAGAGTATTTCAAAGCGTTCGAAATAATGTTATCTAACACTTGCGTAATTTTATCTTCATCAACTTCAATAAAAATCGCCTCGCGCGGAATTTTGCGAACGAACCGGATGTTGTCGCTTTTCGTCAACTCAAATCGGTCAATGACTTTATGGAAATAGGCTGAAAAATTGATCCACGTTTTCTTCAGCTTGTAGTCTTTGCTGTCGAGCTTGGACAGATGGAGCAAGTCGTTGACGAGCCGAATCATCCGTTCCGTTTCATTTTGCACGACTTGAATGAACCTCGGCGCGATGTCTTTATCTTGCCAAGCGCCGTCAGCGAGCGCTTCTAGGTAGCTTTTCATCGTGGTGAGCGGCGTGCGCAATTCATGCGACACATTGGCGACAAACTGCCGCCGCTCGCGGTCGATTTTTTCCTGTTCGGTAATGTCGTGCAAAACGACGATCAACCCGTTGACAAATCCGCCCTCTTTTTGAATCACCGACAACGACGCGCGCAAAATATATAGTTCCTCATCCGTGCTGAAATCTAAAATGAGCGAATCGCGCTCCTCAAGCAGCGTTTCAAACGTATACTGGTCGGCAATGCCAAGCACGTCGACGATCGAACTCGACAGCACTGTTTCACGTGAAACATTCAAAATGTTTAACGCTGCATCGTTAATGAGAATGACGCGCCCGCGACGGTCGGTCGCAATGACGCCATCCGTCATATGCGTCAAGACGGACTCGAGCTTGCGCCGTTCCCCTTCCGTCGTCGCCTGCGCTTCCTGCAGTTTTTTGGTCAGGTTATTGAACGTCATCGCCAATTGGCCGATTTCATCATAGCCGTACACTTTGACCTTGCGTGAGAAATCTCCCCTCGTCATCGCCAGCGCTTGCCGGCGCATATCGGAAATCGGCCGGGTGATCGTGCGCGACAAAAAAATGCCGAGCACGGCGGTAATGGCGAGAGCGATCCCCGTCCCGGTCGCCAAAATCATATTGATTTGCCGCATTTGCGAAAAGACGTTTTCCATCGAGGCGATGACGTAAATGACACCTTTGATTTCGCCGCTCGTTTTGATCGGAGTCGACGAAATGTACATGCGATGACCTGTTTTCGAATCGAGCAGCATCCGGTCGACGATTTCGCCGGTGACGAGGGAACGTTTTACATAAATCTCGGTCGTCCGCTTTCCGACGATGTTTTGCATATACGGATTGGATGTCGCAAGCACTTTCCCTTTCTCATCGATGACGCGCACTTCGGAAATGTCTTGGGAAACGAAATCATGAAGAAGCGAACGGATGTCTTCTTCCAATGTCGGGCTTTTTTCATCGCGCTCCCGATTCATCGCCTGCTCGACGTTATAGGCGAGCAAGGTCACCCGTTCGTTTAATGAGTTTTTAAAGTTCTGCACAAGCTCCGTTTCCAGCTTGCGAACGAAGTACACGCCGATGATTTGCATGGCAACGAGAATCAGTAATACATAAATGATGACAAACTTAAAATGAATCGAACGGAATGGACCTACTTTTTTCATGCTGGCTCATGACTCCTGTTCCGGATTGCGCAAGTAATAGCCGACTCCCCGTCTTGTGACGATCCAATTCGGGTGGGAAGGGTTGTCCTCAATTTTTTCACGCAGACGTCTTACCGTCACGTCCACGGTGCGCACATCGCCATAGTAATCGTAGCCCCAGACGGTTTGCAGCAAATGCTCGCGCGTCATCACTTGGCCGATATGTTTCGCTAAGTAATGAAGCAGTTCAAATTCGCGGTGGGTCAGTTCAATGGTTTCCCCCCGCTTTTGCACGACATACGCGTCCGGACGGATGACGAGCGGGCCAATGACGATTTCATTTGTTTCGTTTTCTCCTTCTTCTTGGTTGGCCGTTTGCGCATGGCGGCGCAAGTTTGCCTTCACCCGCGCCAGGAGCTCGCGCGTGCTGAACGGCTTTGTCACATAATCGTCCGCACCAAGCTCCAACCCAAGCACTTTATCAATCTCGGAATCTTTCGCTGTCAGCATAATGATCGGCATATCATACTTTTTCCGCACTTCACGGCATACTTCCATGCCATCTTTTAACGGCAACATAATATCCAATAAAATCAAGTCCGGCATCGTTTCTTCAACTTTTTGCAGCGCTTCTTCGCCGTCGTAGGCGCAAATGACTTCATATCCTTCTTTTTGCAAATTAAATTGCAAAATATCGGCAATCGGTTTTTCATCATCAACGACTAAAATGCGTTTTTCCATCTCGCTCACATCCTTCCTTTTGCGATGGAATCCTATCATTACTAATTTACCATGTTATGAACATGAAATCATCCTTTGCCGATTGCCATTTTGAGGAGCCGATCAAAGAAAAAAGCATAGACGCGCGCGCATCTATGCCTGTCGTTTGCATTGTTTATACGCTGCCTGCCACCGTCCACTGTTGCCGCTTACGCGTAGACGCTGCGGACGACGTTCGTTTGCGAACGGTCCGGTCCGACGGAGAAAATCGAAAGAGGGATGCCGGTGAGCTGGGAAATGCGCTCGACGTAATGGCGGGCGTTCGCCGGTAGCTCGTCTAGACTTTTCACCCCGGTGATATCTTCCGTCCAGCCAGGAAGTTCTTCATAGATCGGCTCGCATTCGGCCAACACTTTTAAGCTGGCTGGAAATTCTTCGAGCACTTGGCCGCGGTAGCGATAGGCGACGCAAATTTTCAACGTTTCAATGCCGGTCAACACGTCGATCGAGTTAAGCGACAAGTCCGTAATGCCGCTCACCCGGCGGGCATGACGGACAACAACACTGTCAAACCAACCGACGCGGCGCGGACGGCCGGTCGTCGTCCCATACTCGCGGCCGACTTCGCGAATGCGGTCGCCGATTTCATCGTGCAGCTCTGTCGGGAACGGCCCGTCGCCGACGCGCGTCGTATAGGCTTTCGCCACCCCGACGACATGCTTGATTTTCGTCGGCCCGACACCGGCGCCGATCGTGACCCCGCCAGCGACTGGATTCGACGACGTGACAAACGGATACGTTCCTTGGTCAATGTCAAGCATGACGCCTTGCGCTCCTTCGAACAAGACGCGGCGCCCTTCATCGAGCGCATTGTTCAATACGACCGATGTGTCGCAGACGTATTGGGCGATTTGCTGGCCGTACTCGTAATACTCCTCAAAAATGTCCTCGAAGCGGAACCCTTCGGTACCGTACACTTTTTCGAACAACATGTTTTTCTCTTCCAAGTTGCGGGCCAGCTTTTCCGCGAACACATCGCGGTCAAGCAAATCAACAATGCGGATGCCGATGCGCGCCGCCTTGTCCATGTACGCCGGCCCGATTCCTTTTTTCGTCGTGCCGATTTTATTGGCGCCTTTCCGCTCTTCCTCGAGTCCGTCCAATTTCAAATGATACGGCAAAATGACATGGGCGCGGTTGCTGATGCGCAAATTATCGGTCGAAACGCCGCGCTCATGCAAATAGGAAAGCTCGGCGACAAGCGCTTTCGGATCAATGACCATGCCGTTGCCGATGACGCAAATTTTATCTTTATAAAAAATGCCCGACGGGATCAAGTGCAGCTTATACTTTTCCCCGTTGAACACGATCGTGTGTCCGGCGTTGTTTCCCCCTTGATACCGGGCAATCACTTCCGCATTTTCCGATAAAAAGTCCGTAATTTTCCCTTTCCCTTCATCGCCCCATTGCGTGCCGACAACAACGACTGACGACATGGCGAGCACCTCCAGTTTCCTCGGTCTAAACATTGTCAGTGTACCAGTTTTCAGCCATAAAGTCAATGAAACACGAACATTAAAAGAAAATATCGTCTTTTTTATTCGTTTATTAATGATCAGGAAGGCTCCCTCTTCAACGCCGCGGGTGTAAACGGGGAAATAGTCAAAGACCAAAAGAACAAAAAGGCGCTCGACGCCGGCAGCGCGGTCCGTCTTACGCCCCCGGTGGAATTTGCGCCTCATCGAAACGGCGCTCTAAGTTGACGAATTTATTGTACTCTTTAATAAAGGCGAGCTGCACCGTCCCGACCGGGCCGTTCCGCTGTTTGGCGATAATGATTTCGATGATGTTTTTGTTCTCGGAATCTTTGTTGTAGTAGTCGTCGCGATACAAAAAGGCGACGATATCAGCGTCTTGCTCAATGCTCCCCGATTCGCGAAGATCGGACATCATCGGCCGCTTGTCCTGGCGCTGCTCAACGCTGCGCGACAGCTGTGACAAAGCAATGACCGGCACTTCGAGCTCGCGGGCGAGCGCCTTTAACGAACGGGAGATTTCCGACACTTCCTGCTGGCGGTTTTCCCGGTTGCGCCCACTTCCTTGAATGAGCTGCAAATAATCGATCACCACCATGCCGAGGCCGCTTTCCTGTTTCAAGCGGCGGCATTTGGCGCGAATGTCGCTGACGCGGATGCTCGGCGTATCGTCAATATAAATGCCGGCGTTTGACAAACTGCCCATCGCCATCGTCAGCTTGCCCCAATCTTCCGGCGTCAGCTTGCCAGTGCGCAAGTTTTGGGCGTTGATGTTGCCTTCGGCGCAAAGCATCCGCATCACAAGCTGCTGGGCGCTCATTTCCAAGCTGAAAATCGCGACATTTTCGTTCGTCTTCGTCGCCACATTTTGGGCGATGTTTAATGCGAATGCCGTCTTCCCGACCGATGGCCGGGCGGCGACGATAATCAAGTCGCTGCGCTGAAATCCGGACGTCATCCGGTCGAGTTCCGTGAATCCGGTCGGGATGCCGGTGATGTCCCCGTTCCGGTTATGGAGCATTTCAATGTTGTCATACGTCTGTACGAGAACATCTTTAATATTTTTAAAGGCGCCTGAATGTTTCCGTTGGGAAACCTCCATAATTTTCCGTTCCGCTTCATCGAGCAAAACGTCAATTTCATCTTCCCTTGTATAGCCATCTTGGGCAATCGATGTCGCCGTGCGAATGAGGCGGCGAAGCAATGATTTTTCTTCAACAATGCGGGCGTAGTATTCGACGTTGGCCGCTGTCGGCACAGAATCAGCAAGCTCGCTTAAGTAGGAGACACCGCCCACTTCCTCCAGCTGCTCCAAAGCGGCCAGTTCCGCCGTCACCGTCACTAAATCGACCGGCTCGCCTTTATCAGCGACGCGAAGCATGGCGTGGAAAATTTTTTGATGGGCCGCGCGGTAGAAGTCTTCGGGAATTAATCGTTCCGAGGCGAGCGTCAGCGCAGTGGGATCCAAAAACACAGCGCCAAGCACGGCCTGCTCGGCTTCAATGCTTTGCGGAGGAATTCGTTCTGAAAAAAGTTCGCTCATCGTCTCACCGCCTTTTCCCCCGTTTCATTTCCGTCGATAATGCCCCCGCCATAGCGGGCGGGGGCATCGTCGCTACCGTTATTTTTGTTCCTTGACGTGCACTTTTAAGGTCGCTGTCACTTCCGGATGGAGCTTCACCGGCACATTCGTATATCCGAGGGAGCGAATGGCATCAGCAAGCTCGATTTTCCGTTTGTCAAGCTTTAAGCCATGCTGGGTCTGAAGCGCCTCAGCGATTTGCTTGCTCGTGATCGAGCCAAACAAACGGCCTCCCTCGCCCGCTTTCGCCGGGATTTCCACCGTCAGCTTCTCGAGCTCTTCTTTCAGTTTTCTCGCATTGGCCAATTCTTCCGCCGCTTGGCGCTGCTCTTTTTGTTTTTGCGCCTCGAGCGCTTTGATGTTCGCCGGCGTCGCTTCAATGGCGAGCCCTTGTTTGAACAAAAAGTTGTTTGCGTAACCGTCGGCGACGTCTTTGATTTCCCCTTTTTTCCCTTTTCCTTTCACATCTTTTAAAAAAATGACTTTCATGATGGCTTCCCCCCCTCGAAATAGTCATGAATGGCTTCACGCAGCTGCCGCTCCGCCTCTTCCACCGTCACTTCGGACAATTGGGCGGCGGCGTTTGTCAAATGTCCGCCTCCACCAAGCCGTTCCATAATGACTTGCACGTTGACATCGCCGAGCGAGCGGGCGCTGATGCCGACCGTCCCGTCGGACCGCTTGGAAATGACGAACGAGGCAACGACGCCGCTTAAAGTGAGAAGCGTATCGGCCGTTTGCGCAATCAACACTTGGTCGTGCACCTCGTTTTCGCCGCCTTTGGCGATGGCGATGCCATGCTCATCGATCACCGCCCGTTCGATCAATTTCGCCCGTTTGACGTAGTTGGCGATGCTTTCCCGCAGCAATTTTTGCACAAGCACCGTATCCGCTCCTTGGGCGCGCAAGTATGACGCGGCGTCGAACGTCCGCGAGCCGGTGCGGAGCGTAAAGCTTTTCGTGTCGACGACGATGCCGGCAAGCAGGGCGGTCGCTTCGAGCATCGTCAGCTTCATCCGTTTCGGTTGGTACTCTAACAGCTCGGTGACGAGTTCCGATGTCGAAGAAGCATAAGGCTCCATATAGACGAGAATCGGCGCCTCAATGAACTCTTCGCCGCGGCGATGGTGATCAATGACGACGATATGGTCGGTGCGATACAATAGCCGCTCTTCAATGACGAGCGACGGACGATGCGTATCGACGACGATCAAAAGCGTATCCTCGGTGACGAGCTCAAGCGCCTGCTCCGGTTTTAGGCATCTTGACCATAATTCAGCATGTTTTTTCATTTCCTCAAGCAACCGTTGCGCCCCGGCATCCGTTTTGGCCGGATCGACGACGATAAACCCTTCCTTTTGGTTCGATTGGACGACTTTTAAAACGCCGATCGCCGCTCCCATGGCGTCCATATCGGGATATTTATGGCCCATGATGAGCACTTTGTCGCTTCCTGCAATCAGTTCGCGAAGCGCATGGGAAATAACGCGGGCGCGGACGCGCGTCCGCTTTTCCATCGGGTTCGTTTTGCCGCCGTAAAACTTCACTTTTCCATTTCCTTGCTTAATCGCGACTTGATCGCCCCCGCGCCCCAACGCTAAGTCCAAGCTTGATTGGGCGAGCGCCCCGAGCTCCGGGAGCTGGGACACGCCGGCGCCGATGCCGATGCTCAGCGTCAGCTGGGCATGATGTTTTGCCGTCTGCTCTCGCACTTCGTCGAGAATGGAAAATTTGCTTTTCTCGAGCCGCCCAAGAATATGTTCGTTCAATACGGCAATAAATCGGTCGGATGACGTCCGCTTTAAAAAAATGCCATAGTCGTTCGCCCACCGGTTCAACACGGACGTGACGAGGCTGTTTAGTTGGCTTTTTGCCTGATCGTCCATCCCTTGCGTAATTTCATCATAATTGTCAAGAAAAATAATGGCGAGCACCAGCCGTTCCGCTTCATACTGCCGCTTCAATTCCAAATGCTCAGTAACATCAAAAAAGTAAAGAAGCCGTTCCGAGCGGCGAATGACCACTTTCAGTTGCTTTCCGTTCAATTCGACGATCTCTTCGTCCGTTTTTCCCCTTTTCACAAAAGCGGCCAACGATTCGGAAAGCTCGGCGAGAGAGCGGCCGACAAGCGTCTGTTCCTTAAAGCAGGCGGCCAAAAAACGGTTCGACCACTCGATTTCTCCCCCTTCATCGATGAGCATAATGCCGATCGGCATTTGCATCAACGCTTCCTCGCCTACTTTTTTCACCCGGTGCGACAAATTGGAAATATAGTGCTCCAACTCTTTATGCAAGGAGCGTTGCGCCCCAATGACATAATAAAGCACAAACCCGACGCCAAGAAGGGCGACGAGGCCAAGCAGCCATTGGAAGTAAAACAAGCCGATCGCCATAAGCACCGCCAAGGCGGCTAACGCATATAACGGATAGCGATACGCTTTCCTTTCATAAAAATGGGACATTCAAGTCAGCTCCTACACTGAAGAAATGACTCGCCTGATCCAATTATCATATGCGGCGGCGCAAATCAAATCCTAAATCAATTATACCGAATATCGCCACAAGATAAAGTAGAAAAGGCAGGAATAAGCAAACAACCGTCCCTGCCGCCACCACACCTTTGCCAACCCCTTTTTTGTAAGCGGCGTAGTAAAGAAACGAAAATCCTTGCACGATCATCGCCAGCTGCAACACATACGATAAGTTCAACACGGCGATATAGGCAAACGATCCTTCTTTGAACGGGAACAAGGAGAGAAGGAGCACGAAGACATACAACCACAATACAGTTTTCGGCCACATAAGCTCGCGAAACGGCGGCCATGAACCGACCGGCAGCTTCAGCCTCTTCATCACCGGCAGCGAGACGATGATCGTCGCGTACGCCAGCGCAAACGAAGCGATGACAAACAGCGTCGGAACCATATAGCCGATCAGCTTCAGCCCTTGTTCGAACTGCCTTTGCATCTCCAAAGGCGGCGCTTGTCCCATTCCCTTCATTAGATTCATTGCCGTGTCAAACGATTCTCGCACGAGCGCAAGCGTATCTTGGATCATATCGACGTGCAAAAATTGAATCGAGATGATGTAATCAAGCACGATATTCGCCAAAAATACAAGCGCGCCGACAAGAAGAACAAGATAACGGTTTTTCTGTTTCGAAAGCATCGCGCCGACGGCCATGCCGACGGTGCCAAACATAAGCGCCATCGGCAGCGAC
Organism: Geobacillus sp. WSUCF1; assembly: GCF_000422025.1. Classification (NCBI taxonomy): domain Bacteria; kingdom Bacillati; phylum Bacillota; class Bacilli; order Caryophanales; family Anoxybacillaceae; genus Geobacillus; species Geobacillus sp. WSUCF1. The sequence continues at coordinate 46,075 of NZ_ATCO01000033.1, forward strand.
AAAAGCGAGCCGATCAAACCGGAGATGACAAGGGCCGCCGCCAGCAGCAACATAGCTGGAATCCACCCATGGCGCATCGTAAACACCATAAACGGAAGCGCTAAAAACAAAGCGGCGACAATCCCAATGACCGGCGCGTACAGCGCAAGCAAAAACAAAACAGCAAACAGCGCGAGCTCAATCGCCGCTTCGGTGAGGGCGTGCGTTTTTCGCAATGGACGTTCCCCTTTCTTTGTTTTTTTAGTGATTTGACCTCCTTCCCCACTTTCACTCTGCTTGGGAGTGGGAGTCCGCTCAGTCAGAGGAGATAAAAAAAGCAGTAAGGATCCCCCCTTACTGCTTGCTTTCGGCTCACTCATCCGCAACGTACGGCAGAAGCGCCATTTGGCGCGCGCGTTTGATCGCGACCGTCAATTTGCGCTGATATTTCGCGCTCGTTCCCGTTACACGGCGCGGCAAAATTTTGCCGCGTTCAGAAATGAACTTTTTCAGCAAATCGACATCTTTGTAGTCGATATGCGTAATGTTGTTCGCCGTGAAGTAACATACTTTGCGGCGTTTGCCGCGGCCGCCTTTCCGTCCTGCCATGCTGTTTCCTCCTTTCCGTTGCCATCGTTTCCTCATCGGTGGAATGGCCCGCTGCCTGCGCTTTGCTTCAAGACAGGGGCTTCAAGCGACTTGTTTATTAAAACGGCAAATCATCATCAGAAATATCGATCGGCTGGCCGTCATTGGCGAAAGGATCGTCATCGATGCGGCCAAACCCTTTTTCATCGGGATGTCGGTGGTTCTGATCTTGTCCGAATGGGAATGGATCCCCGTAGTAGCCGCCTGCTGTTGCCCCTCGCTGCTCGCTCGTTCCTTTCGGCTCAAGAAATTGGACGCTATCAGCCACCACTTCCGTCACGTACACGCGCCGACCTTCTTGATTTTCATAGCTGCGGGTTTGCAGTCGGCCATCGACACCAGCCAAGCTCCCCTTTTTCAAAAAGTTGGCGACGTTTTCCGCCTGGCGGCGCCAAACGACACACTGAATAAAATCCGTTTCCCGCTCGCCCTGCTGATTTGTAAACGGACGGTTGACCGCGAGCGTAAACGTGGCAACAGCCACTCCGCTTGGAGTGTAACGCAACTCCGGATCTCTCGTTAACCTGCCGACCAAAATGACGCGGTTAATCATCAGAACCACCTCTTCATCATGTCGAAAAGATTATTCTTCTTCTTTGACGACGATATGACGGATGATGTCTTCGCTGATGCGCGCTAAGCGGTCGAATTCTTGCACCGCTTTCGGCTCCGATACGACATTGACGATCATGTAATAGCCGTCGCGGTATTTTTGAATTTCATAGGCTAAGCGGCGCTTGCCCCAATCCGTCACGTTCGTAATCTCCGCGCCGTTTTCTTTCAACACGTTGTTGAACCGTTCCACGAGAGCTTGTCTCGCTTCATCGTCCATGTTCGGGCGGATGATGTACATGATTTCGTACTTTCTCACGCTCGTCACCTCCTTTTGGTCTAAGCGGCCCTTCCATTCGAAGAGCAAGGAGCAATCACCATTACTCACATT
>NZ_ATCO01000034.1:0-13095 GCF_000422025.1 Geobacillus sp. WSUCF1
GGGCAGGTTGACGACTACCCAACGACATAGGTCATGCCTATATCGCTACCGAGTGGCTCGGCATGTCTGTAGGCAGTACTTGACTTCCACGCACAACAGACGGATGTACGCTCGATGTTTTACGGTTGCAACGTTTCCTGCAACCAACTCCCTACATCGAGTAACGGGGATTGGAGTGCCTTGATTCAACGGTTTTCTCCACATTCTTATTCTATCATATACAAAAGAAAGGAGGAAGGGCGATTCCTCCCCGACTTTCGCTCTCGCTTAGAAGTCGGGGTCTCCTCGCCAAAGATGATGAAAATCATGGATTGGCTGATTTCTCCTTGGAGAAGGAAATATGGCATGTTTTGAAAAAGCCAAGGGCACCTTTTGGTGAAGAACCAGGATTTTGGTTAGGCATAAAAAATGGAATGCGAATCGATGTTCTCGACATGAGCGGCGGAAGTCCCAAAGTGCTTGCGATATGTGTTGCTGAAAGCAGTTCCATCACACGTTGATCGTGAATGTCTCCCCAAAGTGTTTAGCTGGCCCGAGCGTTAGCGTAGAGGGGGAGAACGTTCAATGACTATGATACAAAGAAAGTAGGTAGCTATATGGTGAAGGCATCGCGAAACAATCTTTGTCCATGCGGCAGTGGGAAAACGTACAAGCATTGTTGTGGGAAGAAAGAAGCAGTATCGATAGAATCTCTAATTGACCGTGAAGTGGCCAAATGTATGCAAGATGTGTTTTCGTTTGCGTTAGAGCGATATGAGGAAGAGCTTGCTTTCATGATGTCTGGTTCTCCATTTCAAGGGCTTCCTAACGAGCTGGAGACCAGCGCCAATTTATTGCTGACGAACTGGGCGATTTTTCACAGACACGTTGATGACAAAGGGATGACAATTTTTTCAGCCTATATGAGAAGCCGGCGCCGCACGCGGTGGCGTCCAGCAGTGCAAACTCATTTGAAGCGATGGGACGAGGCGGTTCCGTCGTTTGACGAGATCATTCATATCGAGGATGAGCGGCGTTTCCTTGTACGCGATCTGTTGACCAGAAAAGAAAAGTACGTCCGTTTTTTGACGCCGGAGGAGCTTCCGTCTACTAGGGAGGGGGACGTGTTAGTAGGATGCCTCGTTCCGCATGGGGACGAGTGGGCGTACTTCATGAAGGTGCTGCCGATTCCAAAGAGCGGGAAGGATCGGCTTGCGCGGGCGCTTCAAGCGGAATGGAATCCGGATATGAAAACGTGTGAAGTGTTTTTGCGCGAGTCGTTTCCGGAATTGCTTGAAATAGCGGTCCATGAGCTGTTGTGGCAGCTGCTGAGCGAAAAGGACTGGGGGGATCGAGATCAAGATGATGTTTTTCGCGAATTAAAGAAAAAGGAAGAAACAACCTCCTCCCTAGTGCTCAGCGAGGCTGCGTTCCTTTGGCGCGCATATTGCGAAATGGATGAACCGGTCATCAAGAATCCTGCTGTGTATGCGGCTGCACTCCGTTATTTGGCGAGTGAAATGGCTGGAAGAGAATTTGTCAATATGGAAAAGGTTGCGGAACACTACGGCGTTCCTGTAGAGGAAGTGGAAGCCGCTGTGATGGAATTGTTTTTATTTCGCACAGAGTTGCTCGATGATGGAGATGATGAGGGCGAGAATGATGATGAGTGGCTCTTTGACGATGGGGATGACGGTGATGAGATCTGGTTCGACGACGGTGGGATGGAGGATGGCGATGAGCTGGACCGTGCGATTGAGGAATGGCTTGACCAAGTTGAGGAGTTGTTTGATTGCGAGGGCTGGGACGTTGATCAAGTCCATCGCTTGATCGACAAAGCGATCCGAACATGGAAAAAGGACGGGTTGCTTGAAGGAGTCGATGCAGCTGAGTTGCGCAAGGAGCTCGAGGAGCTCGTCTGGGAGACGTTTGCCGAACGGGGATTTTTGTAAGGCGATGGACAAAGCAGGCAACAAAGGACAGATGGGTGCGAAAGAAGGTGCCCTTGAGAGATGACGGATACCTTCTTTCGCATGCGTTACAATCGGATATAGGCCAGCCGCTCGTTCGCTTCCTCGACGTCAAAGGCATCAGGGTCAAAATCTTCGCCTTTCATGTCGTACATCCAGTCTACCAGCTCGCGCAATTCGGGATCGGCAAGAGAGTCTTTTTGCGCCGCCGCTTCCAGCAGCTCCAGGTAGCCATAGACGCCGCCGCAATCCTCGGGAGGGCACGCCCGTTTTCCTTTCAGGCAAGCGGCGCGTTCCAACGGTTTTGGGAGTGTTTCAATCTTTTCAACAGTGACGGTATGGCGCCAGTAGTCGCCAAAATCGTAAATATATAGAAACTTTTGTTTTTCTTCCGTCAGCCATTGCTGTAATGGGATGCGGCGGGCGTCCATCAGTTCTTTTTCCAGCTGAAACGAATCCCAGCCGTCAGGGATGCCGATGAGAACGCTTCCGAAATCGAATTCGTATAAATGGGCTTGTTCCCATCCCATCGCTTCTTGGATGATGAGATGAAGCTCGTGAAATGTCGCATGTCCGGGAACAAGGACGCGCCGCCAAATCGGCGGGCGGATGCCGTTTAATGTGATTTTCAGCTGGTAGGCTGTTTTGGACCGCCGCCGTTTGGAGGGGGGTGTGCTCTTTGGCGCCTTAACCCATCTGCCGTGTGGACGGTCCCGCTCTGTCGGATGGAACATGGCAGACAATTCGTCGATCAGTTTAGCAAGATTGTCGGGGTTCATAGCCCTCGTCTCCTTTCGGATAAACGTTTTGTATAATAGTAGTTTATCCTGTCCATAGTAGAATTTAAACATTATTGATGGAAATATTGAAAAAAGAAAGATGGGAGAGGAGGATGACGCATGTCGATCGGCTGGAATGACCCATGCCCGTGTGGAAGTAGGAAAAAGTATAAGAAGTGCTGCATGAACAAACAGCAGAATCATGAAATCAAACGGGTGCGCCAGCGCCGCTTTTTTGGCCAAAAATATGAGCTGTCGCAAATGGTGCAGCGATTTTTGGATGAATCGCTGTCTTACAACGAACAAGCAGTGGCGAGACGGACGTTTTACCAAAAAATAGAGGGTATGAAGTATTTGTAATATTTTGGATTTTTTGAAACACTTTGGTGCTTGTTCATTCACCGTTTTCCCAATGGAATGCGCGTCATTGAATGGTTCCAGCGCGACAAAGGACACCGTCTCCCGTTGGAGCACGGAGCGCTTTTGGCGCTTCTGCGTGTTTCTTCATGGGGACGGCTTATCCATTCGGACATCGGTTAGAGAAGCGATGGTGGTATGTCGGCCGTAGCTGGATGGTTCGACTGGGTTGCGCGTTGTGGCTGCTGTCGTGTGAAGAGGCATCATGCAGAAAAAGGAGAGCTATTGTCGGTTGATGGATGCCGCCCCGCTAGTTTTGTCGAGCGGTTTTCCCAAGTGACAGACAGGAAATTCCCCGTTGTGCGCGAACGATATAGTAGACAAATTGGAGACAACGGGGGAGGGAATGCGCATGAGGCGAGGAATATGGCTCGCCCTGTTGTTTTGTTTGCTATGGCTGGCTGCGGCTGCTTGGCCGGTGGGGGCGAAAGGGGAAAAGGAAATGGAGGAAACGAAGCGTCTGGCTGTGGTGACGGCGGATCGCGTGAATGTCCGCCAAGGGCCGGGGGTGCCATACCGTCCATTGGCGAACGTTCACCGCGGCGAGGCGTATCGGCTGATCGAGGTCAAGGATGGATGGGTGAACATCGAGTGGAAACCGAATCGAACCGGGTGGATCGCCGCGCGGTACGTCGCGTTGGCAAAAGAGACGGCCATCGTGCAAGAAAACCGACTCCGCCTTCGACAAGAGCCGAGCCGAGATGGGCGAATTATCGGGCATTTGGCGCGGGGAGAAACGGTATGGATCATCAAGGAAGATGGGGAATGGACGGAAGTGATCGCAGACGGTGCGATCGGCTGGGTGTCTTCAGCATACCTCACTGCGGCTCGGGAGTCATCGATTTCGCATCAAACCGGAATCGTCAACGCCAGTTCGCTCAACGTTCGGGCTGAGCCGTCATTGAAGGCAGCGCGCGTCGGACGCCTTGTCCGGGGCGAAGAGGTCGAGATTGTGGAAAAGAAACCGGGATGGTACAAAATTGCCTCCCAAACAGGGCTTGATGGGTGGGTGTCATCCGCATATGTGCAGGTAAAGGGTGGACAAGCTAATGAAAAGGAAGCGGAAGCGCCCCAGTCGGCTGACCGCTCGCTGCTTTCAGCCATCGCGCCTAGCGACTCCCGCCTTTATGTAGACAGCTGGACGCGCGGTCCTGTTCAGGCGCTGGCCGGAAAAACGATCGTTCTTGACGCTGGCCACGGAGGCAAAGACGGCGGTGCGAAAAGTGCCGATGGCGTCAAGGAAAAGGAGTTGACGTTGGAAACGGCGAGGCTTCTAAAAAACAAGCTGCAATCTTACGGCGCCCGCGTCGTGCTGACGCGCTCCAGCGATGAGTATGTGCCGCTGTCCGCGCGCGTGGCGATGGCGCGCCTGTATCAAGCGGATGCGTTTATCAGCCTGCATTATGACAGCGCAGACGACCAACAGGCGAGCGGCATCACCGTTTATTACTACGACCGTTTTGCCGATTACGGCTTAGCGCAATCATTCGAAGACCCGCTTTCCCGATTGGCCGCACTGCCTTTCCGCGGCGTTGCGTTTGGCGACTATTACGTGCTGCGGGAAAACGACAGACCGTCTGTATTGCTTGAGCTCGGCTATGTAAGCAACCGCACAGATGCGGCGACGGTGGCGACAGACGACTATCAGGAAGCAGTGACGACCGCGATTGCGGATGCGGTTCGGCATTATTTTGAATAAGAAATGATCGTGGAGAAATCGTTGATCGGCGGTTTTGTGGTTGATTGGCTGTCAAGAAGCAAATGTCATGTAACCGGGGGTTTGGCTCCTCCCGGTTTTCTTTTGGCCGCAGAGCACAACCGGTGAACTCAGCGGCTAGGCGAAAACAATGAAAATCCCCAGGCGATTCGATATAATGAGAACAAGCGACAATAGCCGCAATGGATCAAAAAGGTGTGAGGAACGATGAAAATCACGATCGCCGGGGCGGGATATGTGGGGCTGGTGACCGCCGCCTGCCTGGCTGATAAAGGGCATGATGTCATATGCGTGGATGTCAATGAGGAAAAAATTCGGCGGTTGAATGAAGGAATCGTCCCCATTTATGAACCGGGGCTCGAACCGCTCATCCAACGGAACAGCGCCCGCCTTCGCTTTACCACAGACGATGCGGAAGCGTATCGATGGGCGGAAGTGATCATGGTCGCGGTCGGCACCCCGCCGCTGCCGGATGGTTCTGTGCAGCTTGACGCCGTTTGGAAGGCGCTCGGCCGCATTGCGATGGCGGTGGAGCGCGACTGTTTGGTGGCGATCAAATCGACGGTTCCGGTCGGCACAGGGGATGAGGCCGCGCGTTTTGTAGCAGAAAATGGACGCTCTGGGGTGCGCATCGACATTGTGTCCAACCCGGAGTTTTTGTCACAAGGAACGGCGGTGCGCGATACGTTGCAGGCGCCGCGCATTGTGTTAGGCGTCGAATCGGAGAGAGCGGAGCGGATGATGAAGGACCTCTACGCCCCGTTTGCGCTCCCGTACGTCGTGACGGACCGGAGAAGCGCCGAGATGATCAAGTACGCGGCCAATGTGTTTTTGGCGTTGAAAATTTCCTACATCAACGAGATCGCCAATGTATGCGAGTTGGTAGGCGCCGACATTCAGGCGGTGGCGGAAGGAATCGGCATGGATCCGCGCATCGGCCGCCGCTTTTTGCGCGCAGGCGTCGGGTATGGAGGCTCATGCCTGCCGAAAGATGCGAGCGCGCTTTATTCGTTGGCGGCTTCTCACGGCTATTCGCTCAAAACGGTATGGGCGGCAATGGACGTCAATGAGAAACAAAAATGGAAGCTTCTTGACAAAGCGCGTCTGCACATTGGGGATTTCCGCAACCGGACGGTCGCCGTGCTTGGCGCCGCATTCAAGCCGGGCACCGATGATGTGCGCGAATCGCCGGCATTGGCGAACATCGAACGGCTCATTGCTGAAGGGGCCGCCGTGCGCGTCTGGGACCCAGCCGCTCTCGAACATGTCGCCCGCCGTTTTGGCGATGCGGTCGTTTGTTGTCAGACGATTGAGGAAGCCATTCGCGGCGCGGATGTTTGTTTCATTTTCACCGAATGGCCGGCTGTGCTGCAATTTGACCTTCACCGCTACAAGACGCTGATGAAAACACCGGTTGTGGTGGATGGGCGGAATTGTTACGACCCGAAGGCGGCAGAAGCCGCCGGCTTAATCTACGAGTCGATCGGGCGGCCGGTGGGGCATAGGCAGCTGAAAGTGGATCGGGCTGTTGACGTTCTCCAGTGCGCCTCAGCTGCCTTTTTCCGCAAACAATGCGAATAGGGATGCCGCTTAATTGTCCCGTTCGCATCGCCACGACGGCTTTTTTGTAAAAAAGGGAATAAGGCGGCCTGTCCGTTCGATGGAAGTGGGATAGTAGACATGCCGGCGGGCGCGGGGGCATCAATCGCCGTTTCAAAGAAAGAGAAGGTTAGGTTTCCAGTGGTGGCTTTATGGAAAAACGTGGGGTCGCAGTCCGCCACTTTGAAAGCGGAGACAGGCGGGGAAGAGAGCGGCTGAAGAAGCCGTCTTTTCCCGCCGCTATGAGCAGGCGGCAAAAGGAGGGATGTATCATCCGCATTCGCTTAGGTCTGTTTGGTGCGGACGATTCGCTGTCCATGATTCAGGCGGTGGCGCAAGAGTACAAAGAGTTTGTTTGCGTTCCCGTTGTGTATTGGGATGAAAGTGAAGTGATCGATTTGATCCGCCCGCTCGCGTCAGAAGTTGATATGTGGCTGTTCTCCGGACAAGTGCCGTATTCGATCGTGAAGCAGTCCGGTGAGGTCGATGCGCCGCTGTTTTATGTGCCACATATTGGTGCCAGCTTGTACCGCACACTGCTGCAGGCGCACTATACGGCGCAGATTCCGGTCAGCCGACTTAGTTTTGACACGTACGAGCGTCGCGAAATCGAACGGCTGCTGGAAGAGGCGGGTATCGAAGAGCCGATTCCATACGTCAAGCATTACGAGGGAGGCATTTCGGCCCAGGAACTGTCCGACTATCATTACACCCTTTGGAAACAAGGGAAAACGGAAGCAGCGGTCACCTGTTTGCGGACAGCCCATCTTGAACTGGAGAAACTCGGGATGCCGGTGTATCGGGTATTGCCTGCCCGCTCGGCGGTGGAAGCGGTCATCCAAACAATCATTCGCACCGGACAGATGCTGCAGGCGCAAGATGCGCAAATCGCCGTGCAAATGATTGAAGTCGATGCGATGCAGGCGGCCTCCCCAGAGACATTTTCGACCGATGACATATATCGTCTGGAGATGAAGACAACAGAAAAATTGCTACGGTATGCAAAAAAAGTCCAAGGGTCGCTCAAAAGCGCCGGACCGGGCCGCTATGTCATTTTTACGACAAGAGGTGCATTAAAAGAGATCACCGAAGGCTATAAAACGGTCCCCTCGGCGGAGGAGACGGAGCTCCTTGACGGCGAGGTCATCGCGTGCGGAATCGGCATCGGCCGAACGGCGTATGAGGCCGAAATTCAGGCTGGGAAGGCGTTTTTGCATGCGAAACAAAGCGGGCGGGGTGCGTGGATGGTGGTGTTTGATGACGGAACGATCTCGGGTCCGTTAGGAAAAAGTGTGCACCTCCGCTATTCGCTCGGCGGCGGAGAACTGCGGCAGCTGGCGGAGCGGACGGGATTAAGCGCCGCGACGCTCTGCAAATTGAAAGCCATATTGCAAAAACGCGGAACCAACGAGATCGAAGCGCATGAGTTGGCTTCTTACATGCGGATTGTGCCGCGCAGCGCCCGCCGGATTTTAAACCAATTGGAGACTGTGGGCCTTGCCGAAGTGGCCGGGGAGACCAACCCGTATCCGCGCGGGCGTCCGCGCAAAGTATACCGCATTTTCTTATAATTGCTCGATCAGCTTCTGCCTTTAGCGTCAGGCAGAAGTTTTTTGTTGTCTTGAAGGTGTTTTTATTATTTGTATTATTTGAAAATTAACTCTGTTTCCGTTATAATTAAGGACATATCCGAAAATTATCCGTAATTAAGGTGAGGGGAGGATAGCTTGATTCAAGGGGAACGTCTTTGGCAGCGGCTCATGGAACTAGGGGAGGTCGGCAAGAAACCAAGCGGCGGCGTCACGCGCCTCTCGTTCACTGCTGAAGAGCGGAGGGCCAAAGATTTCGTCGCTTCCTACATGCGCGAAGCGGGGCTCTCTGTATATGAAGATGCGGCTGGCAACTTGATCGGACGGAAAGAAGGAGCGAATCCGGATGCCCCGGTCGTCCTTGTTGGATCTCATCTCGATTCGGTTTACAACGGCGGTTGCTTTGATGGACCGCTCGGGGTGTTGGCCGGCGTGGAAGTCGTTCAGGCGATGAACGAGCACGGGGTGGTGACGCATCATCCAATTGAAGTCGTGGCGTTTACGGACGAAGAAGGAGCGCGCTTTCGTTTCGGCATGATCGGCAGCCGCGCGATGGCGGGGACGTTGCCGCTGGAAGCGCTCGAGTGCCGCGACGCGGAAGGGATTTCCCTTGCGGAAGCGATGAAACAGGCGGGGCTTGACCCGAACCGCTTGCCGCAGGCAGCGCGAAAACCAGGAACGGTGAAAGCTTATGTCGAACTGCACATCGAACAAGGCCGGGTGCTGGAGGAGGCTGGTCTTCCAGTTGGCATCGTCACTGGCATCGCCGGACTCGTTTGGGTGAAATTTACCATCGAAGGAAAGGCGGAACATGCCGGGGCCACGCCGATGTCATTGCGGCGCGACCCGATGGCCGCCGCCGCACAAATTATCACGGTCATTGAAGAGGAAGCAAGACGAACAGGGACAACGGTTGGTACTGTAGGACAGTTGCATGTCTATCCGGGCGGTATTAATGTCATTCCGGAACGGGTCGAATTTGTGCTCGATTTGCGCGACTTGAAGGCTGAGGTGCGCGATCAAGTATGGAATGACATAGCCTCGCGGGCAGAGACGATCGCCAAGGAGCGGAACGTTCGCCTCACAACCGAGCGTCTGCAAGAGATGCCGCCGGTGCTATGTTCCGATGAGGTGAAGCGCGCGGCGGAGGCGGCGTGCCAAAAACTTGGCTATCCGCCGTTTTGGCTGCCGAGCGGTGCGGCTCATGACGGGGTGCAGCTCGCCCCCCTTTGCCCGATCGGCATGATCTTTGTCCGCTCCCAAGATGGGGTGAGCCATAGTCCGGCGGAATGGAGCACGAAAGAAGACTGCGCTGCTGGTGCAGAGGTGCTTTATCATACGGTGTGGCAACTGGCCCAACGGGAATAACGAAAAAGACAAACGAACAGGGGGAGACTATGGATGACAAAGGAAGAAATCAAACGGCTCGTCGATGAAGTGAAACAGGAGGTCATCGCCTGGCGCCGCCACTTGCACGCCCATCCCGAATTGTCGTTCCAGGAAGAGAAAACGGCGCAGTTTGTGTACGAGACGCTGCAATCGTTCGGCGGTCTCGAGATTACCCGTCCGACGAAAACGAGCGTGATGGCGCGCCTTGTCGGCCCAAAGCCAGGCCGGGTCGTCGCCATTCGCGCCGATATGGACGCGCTGCCGATTCAAGAGGAAAACACGTTTGAATTTGCCTCCAAAACCCCAGGCGTCATGCATGCGTGCGGGCATGACGGCCATACGGCGATGCTGTTGGGGACGGCGAAAATTTTTGCCCAGCTTCGTGATCACATTCATGGTGAGATTCGCTTTTTGTTCCAACACGCGGAAGAACTGTTCCCCGGCGGGGCGGAAGAGATGGTGCAAGCTGGCGTCATGGACGGGGTGGACGTCGTCATCGGCACCCACCTTTGGTCGCCGCTTGAGCGCGGAAAAATCGGCATTGTGTATGGGCCGATGATGGCCGCACCGGACCGCTTTTTCATCCGCATCATCGGCAAAGGCGGCCATGGGGCGATGCCGCATCAAACGATCGATGCCATCGCCATCGGGGCGCAAGTGGTGACGAACTTGCAGCACATCGTCTCGCGCTATGTCGACCCGCTCGAGCCGCTTGTTCTGTCCGTGACACAATTTGTGGCGGGTACGGCCCATAATGTCCTGCCAGGGGAAGTCGAAATTCAAGGGACAGTGCGCACGTTCGACGCCGAGCTGCGCCAGACGGTCCCGCAATGGATGGAGCGCATTGTCAAAGGGATCACCGAAGCGCACGGCGCCTCGTATGAGTTTCAATTTGACTACGGATACCGCCCGGTCATTAACTACGATGAAGTGACCCACGTCATCGAAGAAACGGCGCGCGAGCTGTTCGGCGAAGAGGCAGTGGCCCGCTTGAAACCGAACATGGGCGGCGAAGATTTCTCCGCCTTTTTGCAAAAAGCGCCCGGCAGCTTTTTCTACGTGGGCGCGGGCAATGTAGAAAAAGGCATCGTGTACCCGCACCACCACCCGCGCTTTACGATTGACGAAGACGCGCTTGAGATCGGCGTGCAAATGTTTGTCGCCGCGACGTTGAAACTGTTGGCGGGGGCGGAATAACCGGTTCCGCTTTTTTGCACATCATAAAGGCGGATCGATATGTATTGCATGCTCTTTCTTTGTCACCAATTCACATGGTTGAACTTGGTGCAGCTCGCGTGAGTGGAGAAGAAATGAAGGAGGGCATAGAGTTCTCTGCCTCCCTTACTTTTTCAACCCCGACTCGATCAAGAACGTCAAGGCTAGGCGATTTTTATAATTTTTGTAATCGACGCTGGGTCGGGGTCTTGGTTGTAAAGAGTATGGACAAAATCGCCATCAAGCGTAGCGAAGTAGTCATAATGGTGGTATGTTGCAATGGCATAATGCAAGGCATCATAGGCTTCGAGCTGGAACAGCCGCATTTGAGCCAAGGCTAAATCTTGAATGTAGGCATCTGTTGTTAGGAATTCAATGTGGAAATGTTGCCTTAGGGCAGATAAAAATTCATTAATATCGATCAATGGAATTGTTGTAGAAGATTTGCAACTTGTTTCTTTTTGAGGGATAATTCATCTTCACTAATTTGATTAATTCTGAAATATTAATAAAAACGTTCTTCTTGTAGAAACTTGGCATCTGTTTTTTCCAAACGTTATATAGGAAGGATACGCTTTCTTCTGATTCCCCAAGGTGATGATTATGGCGAGACTTTGAACGTAAATTGGATTGATTTTTATGGTGGATTTCTAATGGTAATAGAATTTCTTGAATGAATAAGTTATGTACTACTTCCCCAAATACATGTGTACTGATCCCTAATTTCGTTACACCTTCGTTATGCCACTTTTGGAGGATTTCACATACCTTATCTCCCCTTGGATCATTGGAGTCCATATAGGCCAAAATAAAACAAGCATCGATGTATATAGACGCTTGTCCAAAATGTTCATCTATGGCATCTTCCTATGTCATCACAAAAGACATAATCGGCTACCGTCCTTGTTTGTAGATGTCCACTAATTTTTTGCCAAAGGGAGAAGGTTTGGCTATTTTTTTCCGTAATTCGGCGAATGAAAGATCCTTATCCGGTTTGTTGGCCTGTTCCGTGCAAGACAGTGTCACCCTCATTTTCGTTTCCAAAGCGGAGGGCATATTGATCACCTCATTGATTCTCCTTTCTAAAAATTATAATGCTGACCGAAAAAAATGTACACATTTTCCTTTTACTACTATACCCATACCCTTGTTCATGAAAACATAAACTAGGGAGAGAATCTCTCTTAAAAGGGAAATGGGGAAAGAAAAAAGGGAACGGAAAAGAAGTCTTCTTTCCAGCCTGTGAGCGAACGATTTTAAAACAATGGTAAAGCAGCTTTCAAAAAAGAAAATGGAAAAAGATCACCCTCCCTGTTATGATGATAAAGGGTTCAGCGAACAAGGTGTCTACTTTCGTTTGTTGTTTAGGTACCTTGTTTTGTTGGGAAAAAGGTGTTGGCAGGTGAAACGATGAGAGATTTCCTTTCCCGCTGGCTCCCCGTCATTCTCTGGTGCCTCGTCATTTACAGCTTCAGCGAGTCTTCCTCGTTCACTGGGGCGAATACGGCGCATGTGCTGCAGGTGATTTTATCGTACTTGCCGTTTGGCGGCGGGGATGAAGAGGGGCCGTCATTTTTGAATTTTTTGATTCGCAAAGCGGCGCATTTGACCGAGTTTGGCATTTTGGCCGCGCTTGTGTGGCGGGCGCTTGCGCCAAAACGGTTTGCGTATGCGGGCGCTTGGCTGTTTGCGACGGTGTATGCGGCAACCGACGAGTGGCACCAATCGTTTGAACCGGGGCGGACGGCGACGCCAAAAGATGTGGCGATTGATTCATGTGGGGCGCTCCTGGCGCTTTTGATTGTATGGGCTTGCCGCTGTTGGGCAAGGACCAAGCATCGGGCGGTCAAACGCGGCGTATAATAGAACAAAGCTCTCCCATCGTATAGATTTAGATGTAAACGGAAAGAATGGCCAATAACGAGTTTGCGAGAAAAGGGAGAGAGGGCCATGGTCGCGTTTATCGCGGGAATGTTTGTGGGTTCGTTTGTGATGCTCGTCATCATGAGCATGATGGCGGTGGCGAAACGGGCGGATGAAGCAAGCGAACGGTGGAGGGAAAAGTGAGAAGTCCCTTGCGGCAGGCAAGGGATTTTTTTTTGAAAATGCTGTGCGATCATGTTTACGTCAGCTTGCAAAAAAGGCCGCACATTGTTTGAGAACCGCCGTGAAAGACCGGCGAAGCACAACGTATTCGAAAAGTTGAAGGGGATAAAATTATGTTTTTTTGTAAGGTTTTTTAGTTTGAGAAACGTTGCTGGGGAGCAACATTTCCACTTAAATCACTAGTATTTAAAAAAAGCTTGATGGCGCACAAAAAATAGGATATACTATGTGTAACCGGTTACACATAGACAGAAAAGAAGGAAGCGAACATGGCAACGATTCGTGATGTGGCAAAGCGTGCAGGTGTCTCCGTCGCCATACCCATCAAGTTAAGA
>NZ_ATCO01000035.1:0-32278 GCF_000422025.1 Geobacillus sp. WSUCF1
AAAAAAGGCGTCCACCGCATCCTTCTCCACCTTTGATTCGCCGTCATGCCATGCTTGCAAATAATAAAGACGGCCGCCTTCTGTGGCAAACAGCGACCGCCGCCGCGTCAGGTAAAGCGGGAGACAACGGGGGCCGCCATGCTGAAGAGACTGCCAAACGGCGGCGGCTTCTTGCTCGCTTTCAAGCGTCTTTAAAGCGAAAACGCCGCGGTTCGTGTATACTTTGACGGCTTTGCCTCGCTGCTCCATGCGCTCTGGACGAAGACCGTACTGGGCGAGCACAGCCTCATATCGGTCAGCCTGTGCGGCCATTTGTTACGCCCCCTTATCGGCAAAAGAAACGGAAAGCGTCCCTTTCATGAGAAAGGACGGCTTCCCGCCATGGCCGGAATATACAGCAGCTGCCCCTCGTGCACGTCATCTGGGCTTTCCAAATCATTGGCGCGCAAAAGCTGTGAGACGGTCACATCATACCGTTCGGCAATCTTGTCCAATGAATCTCCTTGCTGGACGATGCAAATTTTCAGTTTCGTAAACTCTTTCTCCTCGCTTTTCGCAAACAGTTTCGTCAAGTAAAGCGCATTTTCGCTTTTTGTTTTCGTTTCTTCTTCTTCTTCCTCAACCGCCTTTTTCGCCGCCCCGATCGATACCTTCGCCTCAGTTGGCGGCAGCAGCGAAGCGATGTCTTCCTCCGTCTGTGCGCTGACCGCCTTCGTTTCCGTCTCAAGCGGCAAAAACGGCTCTTTGGCCTCCTCTTCTTCAGCCCCCGTTTCTTCATGACGCAAGGCGGCTGGCTCCATGACGGAAACCGTCGTTTCGCCGGCGGCCAAAGCCGGCTGTTCAGCCGCCTCATCGGCGAGATCATCCGCCGAAGCAAACGCTTCCTCACCGGCCGCTTCCTTGCGGGCGATCGATTCAAACGGGGCAAACAGCGGCTCATCGTCCTCCTCATCGTCCGGCAAATCATCGCCAAGCGGCGCTTCACTGATGCCGCTGATCGAAATGTCGGCAGTGATCAGCAATCTTCCGTTTTCATCCAAATCATAATCAAACGATTCAACCGTCACGTACACATCCTCAAGGGAACGAATGCGGTTTTTTGGAATCGTAATATCGATTGGAAAGCGGTGCGACAGTTCGCTGATCCCGTCTTCGCGCACCGAAATGTGCTGAATGAACCGATAACCAGCCAGCTCAAACACGTCGTCATCCGCTTCAGCCTGCCCTTCGCCCGCTTGGCGGAATTCGCCGCTCAACTCAAGCGCGCCGCGGATCGTAATATATTGGTCGTACTCATCGACGGAAATGACCGGATCAAGAGAAATGGATAAAAACTCGGCGACTTCCTGTCCTCTTTTAAACCAGACCGATTCTTCCAATGAAAAACGCAAATACGATTGCTCCAACCGGGCCTCCTCCTTCCGTCCCTTCGGCAAATGGTTTCTATGACATTATCCATTGTATGAACGGAAACGAGGCGGTATGATAAAAAATTGGGCTGCCGACGGTCGGCAGCCCCTTTCCTTATCCGCGCAGACGGGCAAACACCCGCTCAGCAGCGGCAATCGTATATTCAATATCATCATCACTGTGCGCCGTCGACAAAAACAGCCCTTCAAATTGCGACGGCGGCAGGAAAATGCCTTCATTCGCCATTTCCCGATAATAGGCGGCAAACAGCTCCAAGTCGGACGTTTTCGCTGTCTCGTAGTTGACCACCGGCTCGTTCGTGAAGAAAAAGCCGATCATCGACCAGCGCGGTTGATCGTATGCGGGATGTCGTATTTCTCTGCTGCCTGATGAAGCCCATCCGCAAGGCGCGCCGCTTTGCGGCCAAGCTCTTCGTACGTTTCCGGCGTCAGCTGGCGGAGCGTCTCGTACCCGGCCGTCATGGCGAGCGGATTGCCGGAGAGCGTGCCGGCTTGGTACACCGGCCCGCTCGGCGCGACAAGCTCCATGATCTCGGCTTTGCCCCCGTACGCCCCGACCGGCAAGCCGCCGCCGATCACTTTGCCAAGGCACGTCAAATCCGGCTCAATGCCATAATACCCTTGGGCGCAGTGGTAATCGACGCGGAACCCGGTCATGACCTCGTCGAAAATCAATAAGGCTCCGTATTGTTTCGTCACCTCGCGCAGCCCTTCCAAAAAGCCAGGCACTGGCGGAACGACGCCCATATTGCCGGCGACCGGTTCGACGATCACCGCGGCGATGTCTTCGCCAAACCGCTCAAACGCATAGCGGACGCTGTCCAAATCGTTGTACGGCACCGTGATGGTATGCTGGGCGACCGATTCCGGCACGCCCGGGCTGTCCGGCAGGCCGAGCGTCGCCACGCCGGAGCCGGCTTTAATGAGCAGCGAATCGCCGTGGCCGTGGTAGCTGCCTTCGAATTTCATGATTTTGTTGCGCTTCGTGTAGCCGCGCGCTAAGCGGAGGGCGCTCATCGTCGCCTCCGTACCGGAGTTGACCATCCGCACGATTTCCACCGACGGCACCCGCTCAATCACGAGCTTGGCGAGCTCATTTTCAAGCAATGTCGGAGCGCCAAAGCTTGTGCCTTGTTCCGCCACGCGCTTCAACGCTTCCACGACCTGCGGGTTGGCATGCCCTAAAATGAGCGGACCCCATGACAGTACGTAATCAATGTACTCATTGCCGTCAATATCGTAAATTTTCGCTCCTTGGCCGCGCGCCATGAAAATCGGCGTCATCCCGACCGACTTGAAGGCGCGCACCGGGCTGTTCACCCCGCCCGGCATCAATTTCACCGCTTCTTCGTAAGCGGTTTTTGACCGTTCGTAGCTTCGCATGCTTCCGCCCTCCTCTCTATTCAGCCAGCCAGCGGGCGACATCTTTGGCAAAATACGTAATGATCAAATCCGCGCCCGCCCGTTTCATCCCTGTCAACATTTCCATGACGACCGGCTTCTCATCGATCCAGCCGTTTTGCGCCGCCGCTTTGACCATCGCATACTCGCCGCTCACGTTATAGGCGACAAGCGGAAGCGGAAAACGGTTTTTGACGTCGCGGATAATATCCATGTAGGCAAGCGCTGGCTTCACCATCAAGAAATCAGCGCCTTCTTTGACATCCGACTCCGCCTCGCGAAACGCCTCAAGGCGGTTGGCCGGATCCATTTGGTACGTCTTCCGGTCGCCAAACTGCGGCGCGCTGTCGGCGGCATCACGGAACGGGCCGTAAAATGCCGAAGCGTATTTGATTGCATACGACATGATCGGCACATACTCAAACCCTGCTTCATCAAGCCCACGGCGAATGGCGGCGACAAAGCCGTCCATCATGTTCGACGGCGCGATGATGTCGGCGCCGGCTTGCGCTTGGCTCACCGCCGTTTTGGTGAGGAGCTCGAGCGACGGGTCGTTCAGCACGCGCTCGTTTTCGACGACGCCGCAATGGCCGTGGCTCGTATATTCACATAAACACGTATCCGCAATGACGACTAGATCTTTGTGTTCAGCTTTGATTTGGCGGATCGCCCGCTGAACAATCCCTGTTTCGCAATACGCCTGCGAACCGACTTCATCTTTTTCATTCGGCACACCAAACACCATGACGGCGGGAATGCCAAGCTTGGCGATGTCGTCCACTTCCTCAGATAAACGGTCAAGCGATAAATGGTAAACCCCTGGCATCGACGGCACTTCCCGCTTAATGCCGCTTCCCTCGACCACAAACAGCGGATAAATGAGATCCTCGACGCGAAGATGCGTCTCACGCACCATCGCCCGAATCGCAGCCGTTTGCCGCAAACGGCGATGGCGGTCAAATGACAGTGCCATTCATCGTCCCTCCATGGAAAAATATTGTTCCATCGCTTTGATTATACCATCCGTGGTGTAATCCGTCGGACAAATATGGACCGGAATGCCCGCCCGCTCGGCCGCTTCTTTCGTCACCGGTCCGATGCAGGCGACCGCAACACCGGAAAGAAGGGCATCCACTTCTTTGTCGAGAAGGCGGACAAGGCTGTCAACCGCCGACGGGCTCATCAAGGTGACCGCATCAAGCTCCCGCCGGCGCAGCAGCGACAACAACCGCTCCCGGCCGTTTTCATCAGGCTCGGTCTCATACACCGTGAGCTCGTCGACCGCGGCGCCGGCGTTTCGCAACGCCTCAGGCAAGGTCGGGCGCGCCAAATTGCCTTTGACAAACAGCACCCGGTCGCCTTGTTTGACGCGCGGCATGAGCAAGTCAGCCAGCCGTTCAGCGGTGTAATCATCCGGCACAAGCGCCGGGGAAAGACCATGCTCGGCGAGCGCCGCCGCTGTTTTCCGGCCGACGACAGCCATCTCCGGCAGCGGCCGCGGCAACGAAACGTGCGGAAAAAAGAAGCGGACGGCGTTCGCGCTTGTGAAAACGAGCCAACGGTATTCGCCAAGCCGCTCAACCATAGAAGCGATTTCTTCCGGCGCCGCCGGTCGGATGGCAATGAGCGGGATCTCGACCGGCACGGCGCCGACAGCGCGCAGCTTGGCAGAAAACGATGCCGCCTGCTCTTTGCCGCGCGTCACAAGCACCGTTTTGCCGGCGAGCGCGCTGTGTGTCATGATTGGCTCAACTCCTGTTTCACCCGCTCGATGAGCGCTTTCGCCCCTTGTTCGATCAAGACAGCGGCCGCCTGCCGGCCGACGGCCTCCGGATCGGCGCCCGTTACCATTTCTTTATACTTTTCTTTTCCATCCGGTGAAGCGACAAGGGCCGTGAGGCGCACCATGCCACCGTCTGCTTCAGCGTAGCCGGCAATCGGCACTTGACAGCCGCCTTCCATTTGCTGCAAAAAGGTGCGCTCCGCCCGAACAGCCCGCTCGGTTTGCTCGTCGTTTAACCGGCTGAGCCATTGGCGCAATTCGTCATCATCCTCCCGGCATTCGACCGCCAGCGCCCCTTGGCCGACCGCCGGAACACAGACATCAAAAGGAAGATAGTCGCTGATGACGTCATCGCCCCAACCCATGCGCGCAAGACCCGCCGCCGCCAGCACGATCGCATCGTACTCTTCGCTTTCGAGCTTCGCCAACCTTGTGTCAATATTGCCGCGAATCCATTTGATCGTCAAATCCGGGCGATAGGCAAGCAACTGCGCCGAACGGCGCAAGCTGCTCGTGCCAATGACCGACCCAGGCGGCAAGTCGGAGAGCATCCGGTTTCCTTTGCTGACAAGCACATCGCGTGCATCTTCGCGGCGCGGAACCGCACCGATCACTAAACCTTCGGGCAGCACAGCCGGCATATCTTTCATGCTATGGACCGCCATATCGATGCCGCCGGCGAGCAATTCATGCTCAATCTCTTTCACAAACAACCCTTTGCCCCCGACTTTCGAGAGCGTAACATCAAGCACCCGATCTCCTTTCGTGACGATTTCTTTCACTTCAAACGTAAACGGCGCCCCAAGCTGTTTCAATTCGTTGATCACCCACTTCGTCTGGGTCAAGGCAAGCTTGCTGCGCCGCGAGCCAACGACAATGTTCCGCATCTCGTTCCACCTCGATTACGAATACCAGAAATGAAATTTTGACAAACTGCCAAACAAGAAAAAGTTGACAAGCAAAAATAAAAACGAACCGATATTCCATAGCGCGATCGCCTTCCCTTGCATCTGCCGGACGGCTCGCTTGTAAAAATAGACGCCATAGACGAGAAGAACGACAAACGACCCGAGCACTTTCGCATCATACCAATGGAAATGGTCGATTTGAATATACGCCCAAATCACGCCAAGAATGAGCCCTAATAACAACATAGGCAAGCCGAGCGCATTTAAAACATACGACAAAAAATCAAGCCGCGACAAATCCGCCATGCGCCAAAGGCGCGCCCCCCACTTTTTCTTTTTCAGCAAACTGTACTGCAACATGTAAAGCACCGAAAACAGAAACGACAGCGTAAACGCCGCATACGCTCCGAGCGAAAGGGTGATGTGGATGATCAGCAGCTCCGAGACGAGCCGCTCCGCAACAGCCGGCGACTGCGAAGACGGTGCAAACGTATGAATGGCCAAAATAAAAAAAGCAAGCACGTTCGTAAAAAAGACGATGAAATCGACGCGCAGCAGCCGATTGATGACGAGCGACAGCGTAATGAGCAGCCAAGCGTAAAAATAAAGCCCTTCCGACATCGTTAAAATCGGAAAGCGCTTCGTCTCCATGATGCGAGAAACAAACGTCACGGTCTGCAAAAGCCATACAATAGAAAGCAACCAGAAGGCGATGTCGTTCGCCTTCCGGTTTTGTTGCAAAAAATCGATGAAATAGAATAGGATCGAAGCGATGTAAAGCAAAATGGACAACTCATACAACAGCGCCACCATCCATCCCACCTTACAGCTGCCATGATGGGCGGGCGGCACGGACCGCTTCCGCGTCTTGTTCATCGCATTGCACGGATTTCGCCTGCTCTATATGCCGCTCGGCTTTCACCGCATCTTCGATATTGAAAATTTTCATAAACAGCAAAAGCGCCTCCTCGGCATTCGGGCCGGCGGCGAGTTCCTTCGCCTGCAAAATCGGATCGCGGAGCAGCTGGTTAATAATGCTTTTCGTATGCTTATTCAACACTTTCCAGTCGCGCTCCGACAAATGCGGCAGTTTCCGCTCCAAACTTTTCATCGTTTCTGCTTGAATGGCCAGCGCCTTTTCGCGCAATGCGGCAATGACTGGCACGACGTCGAGCGTCTGCAGCCATTGGCTGAACGCCATAAGTTCCGCTTCGATCATCGTTTCAATGCGAGCCGCTGCCTTTTGCCGTTCCGCCAAGTTGGCCGCCACCACATCTTGCAAATCGTCAATGTCGTACAAAAACACCGTTTCCAAATCAGCCAACGCCGGATCCAAATCGCGCGGCACCGCGATGTCAACCATAAAGAGCGGGCGGCCTTTGCGCATTTTCTCAAGCGGCGCCACCATTTCCTTCGTCAAAATATAGCCTTTGGCTCCCGTCGAGCTGATGACGATATCCGCTTCCAGCAAAGCGCATGACAATTCGCCGAGCGGCTTCGCTTCGCCGGCAAACTGCTTAGCAAGCTGTTTCGCTTTTTCAAGCGTCCGATTGACAACCGTCACCTTCCCGACGCCGCTGCCGTACAAGTTTTGCGCCGCCAGCGTCCCCATTTTGCCGGCCCCGATAATCAAGACGTGCTTGCCGGCAAGGCGGCCGAAAATTTTCTTCGCCAGCTCAACCGCCGCATAGCTGACCGATACAGCGTGCGCGCCGATGCCCGTTTCCGAGTGGGCGCGCTTCGCAAAGGTCACCGCCTGCTTGAACAGATGATTGAAAATCGTGCCGCTCGTCCCGATCTCTTGAGCGAGCAAATAGCTGTCTTTCACTTGCCCTAAAATTTGCGTTTCCCCAAGCACCATCGAATCAAGGCCGGCCGCCACGCGGAACAAATGCTTTATGGCCGCTTCTCCTTCAAGCACACGCAAATACGGAGCAATCGCTTCCACTTTGACGCCAAACCATTCGGCTAAAAATGCTTTCATATAGTAACGGCCGGTATGCAGTTGATCAACCACTGCATAAACTTCCGTCCGGTTGCACGTCGAGACGATCACATTTTCGAGCACGCTTTTTTGCTTGGCGAGCTGTTTCATCGCCGCACCGAGTTCCGCTTCCGCAAACGCGAGCTTTTCGCGGATTTCTACAGGGGCGGTTTTATAGTCGACGCCAACGACTACGATTTGCACGATGCCAACCCCCTTATTGACCGAATCCCTTTTATCATTATATCACAACCGTCCATCGTTCTGGTTTGAAAAAATTGTGAACATGCCTTCAAAGCTATGCTAAACTGTAGACAGTGATCATTCTATCATAAACATGTCCAAAAGGGAAACGGAGGACGCGACGATCATGAAAACCCGAACGGTATTCGCCGGCATCTTATTCATTGGCCTCGGACTGTATTTTCTCGCCGGACAGATGGAATCCCCCCTTTTCCATTTCTTCCAAGGGTGGCCGGCCTTGCTTGCCATTTGCGGCGCGGCTTTGCTTGGCCAGGCGCATTCAGCGCGCGAATATGCTTACCTTTTCCCCGGCTTTCTTTTACTCGGATTTGGCGTTGAGTTGCTCCTTGCGAGTGCATTTTCGGCCTGGCCCCGCGGCGTGAACATGTTTTTTTTTCCTCATCGCGCTCGCTTTTTTCGCCAGCAGCCGCAAACAAAAAGGCGGGGCCGGCTTTGGCGTGCTTTTCTTGCTTCTCGCTGTCGTGCTGACGTTTTCCGGGCGCGGCCAGCCATTCTTTCACCTCGTCCAAGCCGGACTTTCCTCTGTCTGGAAGTTTTGGCCGCTCGGACTCATCGCCATCGGCGTCTATATATTATGGACTAGGCGAAAATAGCCTTGGAAGTGAAAACACCAGCGGAATCGCTGGTGTTTTCGTCATGAGGCCACAAACGGCAAAAGCGCCGCCCATGCTTCGTCTTTCCCTTGTCCGGTCTCGGCGGAAAACAAAATGAGCGGGTCGCCGTCAGCCATCCGCAGCGTCTCGCGCGCGATTTTCGCGTGTTTTTGATGCTTGCCGCGCGGCACTTTATCCGCTTTCGTCGCGATGACGATCACCGGGATCTCGTAATGTTTCAAAAACTCGTACATCATCACATCGTCTTTCGTCGGCGGATGGCGCAAATCAACGAGCAGGACCGCCGCCTTCAGCACCTCGCGCGTCGTAAAGTACGTCTCCATCATTTTCCCCCATTTTTGCCGCTCCTGCTTCGACACGCGGGCGAACCCATAACCTGGCACGTCCACAAAGTAAAACGAGTCGTTAATCAAATAAAAATTCAACGTTTGCGTTTTACCTGGCTTTGAGGAGGTGCGCGCCAAGTTTTTCCGGTTGATCATTTTGTTGATGAATGATGATTTGCCGACGTTCGAACGGCCGGCGAGCGCCACCTCTGGCCGTCCGCCGTCCGGATATTGTTCCGGCTTGACGGCACTGGTCACAAGCTCTGCTTTCTTCACATTCATCGCTTCCACCCCACCAGCGCGTGCGGCAGCACCTCATCGAGATGGGAGACGAGCACAAAGCGCAAGTCGCGCTTCACCGTTTCCGGAATGTCAGCCAAATCTTTTTCATTGTCTTTCGGCAAAATGACGGTTTTCAATCCGGCACGATGGGCGCTTAACGTTTTCTCTTTTAAGCCGCCGATCGCAAGAACGCGGCCGCGCAGCGTAATTTCCCCGGTCATGCCGACAAAGCGGCTCACCGGCTTGCCCGTCAAAGCGGAAATGAGTGCGGTCGCAATCGTAATGCCGGCCGATGGCCCGTCTTTCGGCACCGCTCCTTCCGGAACGTGAATATGGATGTCGTACGTTTCGTGAAATTTCGGGTCGATGCCGAGCTCCTCGGCGCGCGACCGCACGTAGCTGAACGCCGCTTGCGCTGATTCTTTCATGACATCGCCGAGCTTGCCGGTCAAAACGAGTTTGCCGTTTCCTTTCGCGAGCGACACTTCGATGGCGAGCGTATCGCCGCCAAACGCCGTATACGCCAGCCCGGTCGCCACGCCGACTTGGTCTTCCGCCTCCGCTCGGCCGTAGCGGTATTTTCGCTTCCCTAAAAATTCCTCAAGATTGTTTTCTGTGATCACAACCCGCTTTTTCTCGCCGGAAACGATGAGGCGGGCCGCTTTTCGGCAGATAGCGGCGAGCTGCCGCTCAAGCTCCCGCACCCCGGCTTCGCGCGTATAATGGCGGATGATATCGAGCATCGCGTCATCGCGAATTTGCAACGCCGCCTTTTTCAGCCCGTGCTCGGTGATTTGTTTCGGCAGCAAATGCCGCTTGGCGATATGCAGCTTCTCCACTTCTGTGTAGCCTGGTATGTGGATCACTTCCATCCGGTCCAAGAGCGGCTGCGGAATCGCCGCCAAATGGTTGGCCGTGGCGATAAACATGACTTTCGATAGATCGTACGGCTCTTCAATGTAATGGTCGCTGAACGTATGATTTTGCTCCGGGTCAAGCACCTCCAGCATGGCCGCCGATGGATCGCCACGGAAATCGCTCGACATTTTGTCGATTTCATCAAGCAAGAAGACGGGGTTGATCGTGCCTGCTTTTTTCATCCCCTGGATAATGCGTCCCGGCATGGCGCCGACATACGTGCGGCGATGGCCGCGAATTTCCGATTCGTCGCGGACGCCGCCGAGCGAAACGCGGACGAAGCGGCGGCCGAGCGCTTTGGCGATCGAGCGGGCGAGCGACGTTTTGCCGACCCCCGGCGGTCCGGCGAGGCAAAGAATCGGACCTTTTAACGATTTCGTCAGCTGCTTGACAGATAAAAATTCAAGCACCCGTTCTTTCACTTTATCGAGCCCGTAATGCTCCTCGTTTAAAATCGCTTCCGCCCGCTTAATGTCGTGGATGTCTTCTGTTTCTTTCGACCACGGCAAGGCGATGAGCCAATCGAGGTAGTTGCGAATGACTGCGCTTTCCGCTGAGGTCGCCGGAATTTTTTCATAGCGGTCAAGCTCCTTCAATGCCGTTTGTTTCACATGCTCCGGCATGCCGGCCGCCTCGATTTTTTCTTTCAGCTCCTCGACTTCGCCCGTTTTTCCTTCTTTTTCGCCAAGCTCTTTTTGAATCGCCTTCATTTGCTCGCGCAAATAATACTCTTTTTGCGTCCGCTCCATCGACTGCTTGACGCGGGCGCTGATCTTTTTCTCAAGCTGGAGCACTTCTTTTTCGTTGTGCAAAATTTGGATGATTTTATTGAGGCGCTCTTTCACGTCGATCGTTTCTAAAATGCGCTGCTTTTCCTCAAGCTTAAGCGGCAAGTGCGAGGCGATGATGTCCGCCATTCGCCCCGGCTCATCGATGTCGACGATCGAGGCGTAAATGTCGACCGACAGCCGCTTGGACAAGTTTATGTACTGCTCGAAATATTCAAGCATCGTCCGCTTGAGCGCCTCATCTTCTAAATCTTTCGCCGCCCGATCAACAAACTTTTCGACTTTGACGAGAAAGTACGGCTCCTCGCTGATCACTTCCGTAATGAGCGCCCGAGCGACGCCTTCGACAAGCACGCGGAACGTGCCGTTCGGGAGTTTTAGAAGTTGCTTGACGCGCGCGATCGTTCCCATTTTATATAAGTCATCCATGTCCGGTTCGTCGATGGCAACGTCTTTTTGCGACGTCAGCAAAATCATATGATCCTCAACCATGGCTTGTTCGAGCGCTTTGACCGATTTCTCGCGCCCGACATCCAAATGGAGCACCATCGTCGGAAACACGAGCAGCCCACGCAGCGGCAAAAGCGGAACGACCGTCTCCTTTTTCTTTCCGTTCACGCCGAACACCTCCATCTCTCGCTTCTATTCGTTTATTGTATAGTACGGCAGCAGGGTTTGTAAAATTTGACGAACGAAAAAGCGCGCGGCGCTCCGTCTGCAGGCAAAGAAAAACCGACTTCAGCGACGATCCGCTTGCGCCGAAGCCGTACATAAAAGAGAGGCCGGGCGAACCGCCCGACTCGGTTGCGAGCGGACCGCCCGCTTTCGTTGCCAACCGTTCGCCTTGCCGCCGTTTCCTTTGGCTAGACGAGCTTTTTCTCCGAGCGGTCCATAGCCGCTGGCAGCAGCGCGGGGCCTCGGCGGAGCGCCTCTTCGCCGAACACATGGACGAGCACTTCCTCGAGGCGGCGGACGGCGATGATTTGAATGCCGCTGACTTCGCCTAGCAACGATTGCATATTCTCAATCGGGATGATGACTTTTTTCGCCCCGGCTTGTTTGGCCGCTTTGATTTTGGCGAACACGCCGCCGACCGGTTTCACGCAGCCACGGATGCTGATTTCTCCGGTCATCGCGACCGTATGATCGACTGGCAGCTGGTAGATGGCGGAATAAATGCCGACGGCAATCGCCACCCCGGCTGACGGGCCGTCAACCGGCACCCCGCCCGGAAAGTTGACATGAATGTCGTAGCGGTCCGCTGGCACGCCCATCGCCCGCAACACCGTAATGACGTTTTCCGCCGAGCCGCGCGCCATGCTTTTGCGCCGCACCGATTTTTCTGCACTGCCGATGCTTTCCTCCTCGACAATGCCGGTGACATTGATCGACCCTTTCCCTTTGGCCGGCAAAGCGGTCACCTCAATTTCCAACAGCGCGCCGGTGTTCGGGCCGTACACGGCAAGGCCATTGACGACGCCGACCGCCGGAGCGGAAGCGATTTTCTTCTCATAGCGCGGAGTCATTTGGCTCGATTGAATGACCCATTCAATATCTTTGTCCAAAATGTGTTCTCGGTTTTCCGTGATGGCTAGGCCAGCGGCAATTTGCATCATGTTGACCGCCTCCCGCCCGTTGCGCGCATAGGCGGCAAGGAGGCGAATGCCGCTTTCTGACACGTTCAAGCGGATTTTTTCCGCCGCCTTTTTCGCGATGAGGGCGATTTCATCTTGGTCCAATTCACGGAAAAATACTTCCAGGCAGCGAGAGCGAATGGCCGGAGGAATTTCGTTCGGCGTGCGCGTCGTCGCCCCGACAAGACGGAAATCAGCCGGCAGTCCATTTTGGAAAATATCGTGAATATGGCTTGGGATTTGCGGATTTTCTTTGCTGTAATAGGCGCTTTCAAAAAATACTTTCCGATCCTCAAGCACTTTCAACAACTTGTTCATTTGGATCGGATGAAGCTCGCCGATTTCGTCGATGAATAAAACGCCCCCGTGGGCGTTCGTCACCGCCCCTTGCTTCGGCTGAGGAATGCCGGCTTGCCCCATCGCCCCGGCCCCTTGGTAAATCGGGTCGTGCACCGAGCCGATGAGGGGGTCGGCGATGCCGCGCTCGTCAAAGCGCGCCGTCGTCGCGTCAAGCTCCACGAATACCGCATTTTTCTTAAACGGGGAGAGCGGATTTTTTTTTCGCTTCCTCAAGCACGAGCCGAGCAGCTGCCGTCTTGCCGACGCCGGGCGGCCCGTAAATGATGACATGTTGCGGGTTGGGGCCGCATAAAGCAGCTTTTAACGCCTTGATGCCGTCTTCCTGACCGACGATGTCGTCAAAACTTTTCGGCCGCACTTTTTCCGCCAGCGGCTCGGTGAGCGAAATCGAACGCAGCTTGCGGAGCTGTTCCATCTCTTTGCGCGACTCTTTATCAATCGAAACTTTTTGCACACGCTGCCCTCTTAGCAAATTCCAAAAATAAAGGCCGATGATGACCCCGAAAAACAGCTGGATGACCAGTACGATGTTCGTCCAATCCATGCCCCGATATCCTCCTGCCTTTAGATGGTATGTAGTATGATAGTATCTCCGCGAACTGGCGGGAATAAACCAAAAAAGCGCCAGCGGGCGCGCGAGGCATGGGCGGCAAAAAAAGAAACCGCCGAAAAAAGGCGGTTTTCCCATCAGGCAGATGTTTTCCGTTCCAGCTCGATGACGGTGCCATCATGACGGATCAGCGTCGGCGGCTTTGTGCCGCGCACCGTGTCGAGCGTGATGATGCACTTTTGCACATCTTCGCGCGACGGCAGCTCAAACATCACATCGAGCATAATGCCTTCGATGATCGAGCGAAGGCCGCGCGCGCCCGTTTTCCGCTCAATCGCTTTTTTCGCGATTTCACGGAGCGCCGCTTCTTCAAACTCGAGCTCAACGCCGTCAAGCTCCAGCATTTTTTGGTATTGCTTCACAATGGCATTTTTCGGTTTCGTCAAAATGTCGATCAACGCCTGTTCGTCGAGCGGCTCGAGCGTCGTAATGACCGGCAGACGGCCGATGAACTCCGGAATAAGTCCGAATTTGAGCAAGTCTTCCGGCAGCACTTTCGACAACAAGTTTTTCTCGTCGACATCCGTCTGGTTCATTTCCGCGCCAAAACCGATCACTTTTTTGCCAAGACGGCGCTTGATGATCGGCTCAATGCCATCAAACGCTCCACCGCAAATGAACAAAATGTTCGTCGTATCGATTTGAATGAATTCTTGATGCGGATGTTTGCGGCCGCCCTGCGGCGGAACGCTGGCAATGGTGCCTTCTAAAATTTTCAACAGCGCCTGTTGCACCCCTTCGCCGGATACGTCGCGAGTGATGGAAGGGTTTTCCGATTTGCGGGCGATTTTGTCAATTTCATCGATGTAAATAATGCCTTTTTCCGCCCGTTCGACGTCATAATCAGCCGCTTGGATGAGCTTTAACAAAATGTTTTCGACGTCTTCGCCAACATAGCCGGCCTCTGTAAGCGAGGTGGCATCGGCGATGGCAAACGGCACGTTCAAAATGCGCGCCAGTGTTTGCGCCAGCAGCGTTTTCCCGCTCCCGGTCGGCCCGATCATCAAAATGTTGCTTTTCGACAGCTCGACATCATCGATTTTGCTGCCGGAATTGATCCGTTTATAATGATTGTAAACCGCAACGGCGAGCGATTTTTTCGCCTCATCTTGACCGATGACGTACTCATCTAGAATTTCCCGAATTTCCAACGGTTTCGGCACGTCTTTAAATTCAAATTCCTCTTCATTGCCGAGCTCCTCTTCAACAATTTCCGTGCATAGCTCAATGCACTCGTCGCAAATGTAAACCCCCGGACCGGCAACGAGCTTTCGCACTTGATCCTGTGTTTTGCCGCAGAACGAGCATTTCAACTGCCCTTTTTCATCATTGAATTTAAACATATCATTCACCCCTTGCCAACGAAATCGCGCCTGCTTATGTATCCATGTCCGCCATCTCTTATGTCGTAAAAACGTATGTATTCGCTATTTTACCATACATGTTCCTGAGAAAGCGAATGAAAAAACCGTCGTCCGTTTGGAAAAGTTTGAAAATTGCTGCTTAGGCGCCATGGTTGTGGATAAAGAACAAGGCACGAACGTCTCGCGCCTTGTTCTTTCCTTAAGATATATTATGCCGCAACCTTGCTGTGCTCTACAAGAAAATCGACTGTTTTCCGCCATTTCAAATCTTCTTTGACGCCATCTAAGCTGCCGAGCAGCTCTTTCAGCTTGTCCACGCTCAGCTTGTAGGCTTCCGCCATTTTTTCGAGCTCTTTGTTTACTTCCTCGTCGGTTACTTCAATGTTTTCGGCCTTCGCGATCGCTTCAAGCGTCAACGCCGCGCGCACCCGTTTTTCGGCATCTTCTTTCATTTGCTCGCGCAACGACGCTTCATCTTGGCCGGAGAATTGGTAATACAACTGCAAGTTCAGACCTTGCATTTGCAGGCGTTGGTCAAATTCGCGAAGCATCCGGTCGGTTTCATTTTTGATCATGACCTCTGGAATATCCATTTCGGCGTTGGCTGCCGCTTTTTCGACAACCGCATTGCGCAAGGCAGTCTCCGCCTCGTTCTTTTTCTCCTCTTCCAAACGGGCGCGAATTTTCGCCTTCAGTTCGTCAAGCGTTTCGACTTCTTCATCGACGTCTTTGGCAAACTCATCGTCAAGCGCCGGCAACTGTTTCGCTTTCACTTCATGCACTTGCACTTTGAACGTCGCCGGTTTGCCGGCCAATTGCTTCGCGTGGTATTCATCCGGGAATGTGACTTGGATTTCTTTTTCCTCGCCGGCTTTCATGCCGACAAGCTGTTCTTCAAACCCCGGAATGAACGTTCCAGAACCGATTTCAAGCGAATAGTTCTCCGCCTTGCCGCCTTCAAACGGCTCGCCGTCGACAAATCCTTCGAAATCGATGACGACCGTATCACCGTTTTCCACTGTCCCGTCTTCTTTCACGACAAGTTCAGCGTAATCTTCTTGCAGGCGTTTCAGTTCGTTTTCGACATCTTCGTCCGTCACGGTTGTATCCATTTTTTCCACTTCAAGCCCTTTGTATTGACCGAGCTTCACTTCCGGCTTTACGGTCACTTTCGCTTTGAAAATTAAGCTTTTGCCTTTTTCCATTTGCTCAATGTCAATCTCCGGCATTGACACCGGTTCGATGCCTGCCTCTTCGACGGCTTTGGCATACGCCTCTGGCAGCAAAATGTCGAGCGCATCTTGATAGAGCACTTCGACGCCGAAGCGTTTTTCAAACAGAACGCGCGGCACTTTCCCCTTGCGGAAGCCCGGAAGCGTGATGTTTTTCACCACTTTTTTAAACGCGGCGTCCAAGCCTTTGTTCACTTTCTCGGCGTCGACCTCAACGGTCAATACGCCTTCGTTCCCTTCAAGCTTTTCCCATTTGACTGACATCCTTGTTCCCTCCACCTGAAATCATTGCTCGGACCATAGCGCACTCCGCTTGTCCAGATCTTTTTATGATGCCCGATTATGTAGACAAGTATGCGAAAACAGATACATAGCACAGCCATTATATTATACCATACAACAGCCATGTTTCAACAGAGAACGAGCCATTAGAGGGAGGAAAGTTCCTCTATTTCATATAGTTTTTGGCAAAGCCTTGCCATCTCCGCCGCCTCCACACCGTAGCGGTCGGCCAAGGCGGCCGCGTCAGCATCCAAGCCTAAAAACCGGCTCGCCATCCAATGGAGAGCAGCAAGCCAGGCCGCTGCATCCGCCGGCTCCGGCGGAAACGGATACAACACATATGCATAGCGAAGCCAAATTTCCGCCGCCGTTTCGTATAAGCTCGGGCTTTCCGCCGCGAGCTGCTGCTCAAGCCGGCCCAGCAGTTCGGAAGCAAATGCCGTTTCCGTCTGTTCGTCCAACGCTGACGGGACGACCTCCATGCAACGGCCAAATTTTTCAACCGTCACCGTTTCATTGACTCGCTTCCCTGTCAACAGGCGAAGAAGCATCGTTTTCGCCATCGGGCTTTTTTCCGGTGCGCGTAAATATTGCTTGAGCAACGGCAGCACCGGATCGATGTCTTCTTTTTCCAGTTGTTTAATCAGTTGCAGCTGCTCAGCAATGTCCCCGGACTCAAGCAGCCGTCTCACCCGCTTCCACTCCGCGGGCGGAAGCGTGCGGGCATTCATTTTTTCACTGAATCGAAGCAGCTGGTGAAGCTGTTCGCGCAGCGAAACGGATAGCGACGGACGGCGCAAGGCGTGGCGGATCACGGTTTCGGCCTTGCTGTATCGATTCGTTTGCAACAATATGGCAATATACATTTGCAACAGTTCACCGTTGCCCGGTTGCTCGTCAAGCAAACCGGCAAGACGCCGCTCCGCCTCATCATATTCCCCAAGCTCATAGCAACAGACAGCCAGCCCAAGCCGAACCGGAAAGCTGTGGTCGCCAAGCTGTTCGGCGGCGCGCAAAAAGCGGAGCGCTTCTTTATATCGCTTCGCCTCGAGCGCAGCAAACGCCTCTTCCATAAGCCGTTCTTTTGTTTGCGGAAACATGATGATTTTTCCTTTTTTCCCGGCCATCTTCGCCCGCTCCCATTTGCATTTACCATCAGTGTAACAAGTTTTCCCTCGCGAAACAACCCGCGTCTTGCTGGGTAACACAAGCCGCTTGTTTGCCGAAAAGCAGCCGGCCTCTGGACGCAGACGCCGTCAAACGCGAAAAAGGCTGCTCCCGCCGATTGGCAGAGCAACCCATCTCTCCTTGCCGCCCGGAACACATGCGCTTACGGCCGTGGACAATGCCGTCGTTCGTAGGCGGCGATATGCGCTTCGTACACAAACGTCAAATCAATTTCGTCCCATCCTTTTAGCAACAGCTGTTTTCGATACGGGTCGATGTCAAACGGACGCGAAAATCCTTCATCGTCAAATACCCGCTGTTCTTCAAGCGAAACCGTCAGTTCATAGTCTGCGCGCTCGCTTTGGCGCAGCAAGTAGCGGACATCCTCTTTATCCAGCCGGATCGGCAACAGTCCATTTTTTAAGCAGTTGTTGTAAAAAATGTCGGCAAACGATGGGGCAATGATGACGCGGAATCCGTAATCTTGCAGCGCCCACGGCGCATGTTCGCGCGATGAGCCGCAACCGAAGTTTTCATCGGCGACTAAAATCGTCGCCCCTTCGTTTTCCGGGCGGTTGAGCTCAAACTCCGGATTTGGCGTGCCGTCGCTCAAATACCGCCAATCGTAAAAGAGAAACTGGCCAAAGCCGGTGCGTTCAATCCGTTTCAAAAACTGCTTTGGAATGATTTGATCGGTATCAATATTCGCCCGATCGATGCCAGCGGTTTTTCCGCGATGGATCGTAAACGGCTTCATCGTCCTTTCCCCCTTCCGTTATGGATGTCACTGATGGCAAAGGAGCTCGGTTTCCTAGGATGCCGCGCCGCCTCTTTTGCCATCACGATCGTCAATTTAACAGACCGGCTCGGCTTCAAGCTGGCGCACATCGACAAAATGTCCGTAAATCGCAGCCGCCGCCGCCATCACCGGGCTGACGAGATGCGTGCGCGCCCCTTTTCCTTGCCGCCCTTCAAAGTTGCGGTTCGACGTTGACGCACAGTGCTCGCCTTCTGGGATGATGTCCGGGTTCATGCCCAAACAGGCGCTGCAGCCGGAGTCGCGCCATTCAAAACCGGCGTCGATGAAAATTTGTGCCAACCCTTCCGCTTCGGCTTGTTTTTTCACTTGCTGCGATCCAGGCACGACGAGCGCCCGTACACCAGGAGCCACTTTTTTCCCTTTCACGATGCTCGCCGCCGCGCGCAAATCGCTGAGGCGTGAGTTGGTGCACGAACCGATGAAGACGTGCTGCACCGGAATATCCGTAATCGGCGTGCCCGGTCTAAGCCCCATGTACTCAAGCGCCCGGCGCACCGCGTTTTGCTCTGTTTTGCTTTCAAATTGCTCGGGATGCGGCACGACGCCATCGACGGAAGTGCTCATCGCGGGGTTCGTCCCCCACGTCACCATCGGAGCGATCGTCGACGCATCGATTTCAATCGTTTTATCGTATTTTGCCCCCTCATCGCTGGCTAACGCCCGCCACCGTTCCACCGCCTTGTCAAACTCCTCGCCTTTTGGTGCATATTTGCGGCCGCGCAAATAGGCGAACGTCGTTTCATCCGGGCTGATGAGGCCGGCTCTCGCCCCAGCTTCAATCGACATATTGCAAATCGTCATTCGCTCTTCCATCGACATGCGTCGGATCGCTTCGCCTGTAAATTCGATAATATAACCGGTGCCGACGCCAACGCCATAGCGGCCGATAATGGCCAAGATGACGTCTTTGGCGGTCACTCCTTTGCCGAGGCGGCCGTTGATGCAGATTTGCAGCGTTTTCGGCTTATGCTGCCAAAGCGTTTGTGTAGCCAATACATGCTCGACTTCGCTCGTGCCGATGCCAAACGCCAAGGCGCCAAACGCCCCGTGCGTCGACGTATGGCTGTCGCCGCAAACGATCGTTTTTCCCGGCTGGGTCAACCCGAGCTCTGGGCCGATGACGTGAACGATTCCTTGCTCTTCGCTGTTTAGGTCGGCGAGCGGAATGCCGAACTCGCGGCAGTTGCGCTCAAGCGCAGCGATTTGGTTGCGCGCCACTTCGTCGGTAATCACAAATCGGTTAACGGTTGGCACGTTATGGTCCATCGTCGCAAAGGTCAAATCCGGCCGCCGCACCTTCCGTCCTTTTTGCCGCAACCCTTCAAACGCTTGCGGCGAGGTCACTTCATGCACTAAGTGCAAATCGATGTACAATAAATCCGGTTTGCCCTCCTCACGGTAGACGACGTGGTTTTCCCAAATTTTATCGATGATCGTTTTCGGCTTCATTGGCTTTCACCTCGCACGTCTTAGGCATAAACGGTCATAATTTGAGCAATGGCCGTATAATCCAGCACCGCTGTTTTAATTTCTTCGACCATTTCGTTCGTTGATACGATGCGGCCGCCGCTTGGCGCCAAGTCGGCGGTGCGCAAACCTTGATCGAGCGCCTGCCGCACCGCGTGCTCTACCGCCTCCGCTTCCGCGGTGAGCCCGAACGACAGGCGAAGCATCATCGCGGCTGACAAAATCGCCGCAATCGGATTGGCTTTGTTCATGCCGGCGATATCAGGCGCTGAACCGTGCACCGGCTCATACAAGCTCGGACCGGAAGCGGATAAGCTGGCTGACGGCAGCATCCCGAGCGAACCGGACAACATGGAGGCTTCATCGCTTAAAATGTCGCCAAACATGTTTTCTGTCACAATGACATCAAACTGCTTCGGCGCGCGGATGAGCTGCATCGCGGCATTGTCAACAAGCATATGCTCAAGCGTGACGTCCGGAAACTGCTTCGCCACCTCTTCGGCCACTTCCCGCCATAGACGGCTTGACGAAAGGACGTTCGCCTTGTCGACCGAAGTCACTTTTTTCTTCCGCCCGCGTGCGAGTATAAACGCCATGCGGACGATCCGCTCAATTTCTTCTTTTTTATATAACAAGGTGTCCACTGCTTTTTCTTCGCCGTTTTCGACGACGCGGCCGCTCGGCTGGCCGAAGTAAATGCCGCCGGTCAGCTCGCGGACGATGACAAAATCGACGTCTTGCACGAGATCCGGTTTTAACGGCGAAGCGGAAACCAAACTGTCATAGCAAACAACCGGCCGCAAGTTGGCATATAAGTCGAGCTGCTTGCGAATGGCAAGCAATCCTTTTTCCGGGCGCAAATGCGGAGGGTTGTCATCCCACTTCGGACCGCCGACCGCCCCAAGCAGCACCGCATCGCTTTCTCGGCAAAGGCGGAGCGTTTCCTCGGGGAGCGGCGTCCCCGCCTCATCGATCGCCGCTCCACCGATCAATCCATATTCAAACGTAAACTCGTGGCCAAACCGGATGCCGACCGCTTTCAATACCTCGACCGCTCCGGACGTCACTTCTTTGCCGATGCCATCCCCTGGCAAGACGGCAATCCGATAGTTTCCCATTCTGAATCCCCCCGTTTTATGGTGTTGCCACTTTCTCGTTTTCGCCGCGCATCGCTTCGATCATAAACACACGGTTGATGGCGTTGATGTACGCTTTCGCCGATGCTTCCAACACGTCTTGTGCAGTGCCGCGCCCGCTCGTCTCGATGTCATGGGCGCGCACTTTGACGAACACTTGGGCCAACGCATCGCGGCCGCCGCCGACCGATTCGATCCGGTAGTCAAGCAGCGTCACCGGCGTTTGGAAGCAACGTTCCAATGTATTGTACAGCGCCTCGACGCTGCCCGCGCCGGTCGCCGCTTCTTGGATTTCATTCCCCTTCCCGTCTTTCAGTACAACGACCGCTGTCGGAATTTGATTCGTCCCGTATTGCACTTGGATGGAAGACAATTGGTAAAAATCTTTAAAGTGGTCGAACTTCTCTTCGAAAATCAACGCGATTAAATCATCATCGGTAATGTCCTTCTTTTTGTCAGCCAATTCTTTAAAACGGACAAACAGCTGATTGATTTCTTCATCGGACAACGTGTAGCCGAGCTCCTCGACCCGGTTGCGAAGCGCATGGCGGCCGGAATGTTTGCCGAGCACCATCGAATTCGACGGCACGCCGACGAGCTCCGGCGAAATGATTTCGTATGTCGTTTTTTCTTTTAAGACGCCGTCTTGATGGATGCCCGATTCGTGGGCAAACGCATTTTTGCCGACGACCGCTTTGTTGGGTGGAACGACGACCCCGGTCAGCTTGCTGACAAGATTGCTTGTGCGCTTAATTTCCTGCAAATTGAGGCGCGTTTCCACTTGATAGTAGTCTTTGCGGATGTGAAGGGCCACAGCGATTTCCTCAAGCGCCGCATTGCCGGCCCGCTCGCCGATGCCGTTGATCGTGCACTCGACCTGCGTCGCTCCATGTTCAATGGCCGATAGCGAGTTCACCACCGCCATGCCCAAGTCATCATGACAATGAGCGGAGAGTGAAACATTTTCAATATTCGGAACATTGTTTTGCAAATAGAGGAAAATTTCCCCGTATTCTTTCGGCGTAATATAGCCGACCGTATCCGGAATGTTGATCACCGAGGCGCCGGCTTTGATCACTTCGGCGACGATTTTCGCCAAAAACGGCAACTCGCTTCGGCACGCATCTTCCGCCGACCATTGGACGATCGGGAAAAAGCGCTTCGCGTATTTCACCGCCTCAACCGCCGCTTCAATCACTTGTTCCGGCGTCATCCGCAATTTATGCACCATATGGATCGGCGAGGTGGCGATGAATAGGTGGAGCCGCGGCTCCGCGCCGCCTTTTAACGCCTCCCACGCCGCATCAATATCGCTTCGGACCGAGCGCGACAGCCCGGTGACCGAGCATGTTCTCACCGTTTCGGCGATTTGTTTGACCGCCTCAAAATCGCCTTTCGATGAGGCGGGGAAACCCGCCTCGATGATGTCAACCCGCAGCCGTTCAAGCTGACGGGCAATTTCCAACTTTTCTTGCAAATTCAAGTTCACACCAGCAGATTGTTCCCCGTCACGCAATGTGGTATCAAAAAACTTAATTTTTCGCACCTGGCACCACCGCCTCGACTTGTTTTGCCTTCACAAACGGCATCATGCTTCGCAGTTCGCGTCCGACAATCTCAATCAAATGCTCATTCTCACGCCGGTTGATGGCGTTGAACTCCGGACGGTTCGCTTGGTTTTCCAAAATCCAGCTCTTCGCGAATTTGCCCGTTTGAATGTCATCGAGCACCTTTTTCATTTCCGCTTTCACAGCGTCGTTAATAATGCGCGGGCCGGTGATAAAGTCGCCCCATTGCGCCGTATCGGAAATCGAATAGCGCATCCACGACAAACCGCCTTCGTAAAGGAGATCGACGATGAGCTTCATCTCATGCAAACACTCAAAATAGGCGACTTCCGGCTGATACCCGGCTTCAACGAGCGTTTCAAACCCGGCTTTGATGAGCGCCGTCAGCCCACCGCACAGCACCGCTTGTTCACCGAACAAGTCGGTTTCCGTCTCTTCTTTGAACGTCGTCTCCAACACCCCAGCTCGAGCAGCGCCGATCGCTTTCGCGTAGGCGAGCGCCGTTTCTCTCGCGTGTCCGGTCACATCTTGGTAGACGGCGATGAGCGCCGGCACGCCCGCTCCTTCCGTATATGTGCGCCGCACGAGATGGCCTGGGCCTTTCGGCGCAACCAAGAAGACGTCAACATGATTCGGCGGGACGATTTGGCTGAAATGGATGTTAAAGCCGTGCGCAAACACAAGCGCATTGCCTGGCTCGAGTTCCGGCTCGATTTCCTCTTTGTACACGGCCGGCTGCTTCTCATCCGGCAGCAGCACCATGACGATATCAGCCTGCTTCGCCGCTTCGCGGACGGAATACACCTCAAACCCGTCTTGCTCTGCTTGCTCCCACGATTTTCCTTTTCGCAGCCCGACGATGACGCGGACGCCGCTGTCGCGCAAGTTTTGCGCATGGGCGTGGCCTTGTGAGCCGTAGCCGATGATCGCGACCGTTTTCCCTTGCAAATATTGTTCGTTTGCATCCCCGTTATAGTAGACTTTTGCCATGATTACCCTCTCCTTTGTCCTGTAGATAAATGTTGGTCAAGAAACAGCGCAAATGCTGCGATGGCGCCATGACTGCGCATGGGTGCGGTTTTGTATTGATGGTTGTTAAATGATAAACGCCGTTTTCTGGTTCGTGGTCGCTTTTTGCGCCCCGCGGGTGAACGCGGTTGTTCCCGTGCGCGCCACTTCCTTAATGCCGTACGGGCGCAATAGTTCAATCAACGCCTCGACTTTCTCCGGCTCGCCGGTCACTTGAATGACGAGGCTGTCTTTGCTTACGTCGACGATCGAGGCGCGGAACGGCTCGATGAGCGTGTAAATTTCCTGGCGGACCGCCGGAGGAGCGGCAACTTTAATGAGCGCCAGCTCGCGGGCGACGATCGCTTGGTCGGTGATGTCATTCACCTTCAACACATCAATCTGCTTGTTCAGCTGCTTAATGATTTGCTCCGCCGTCCGTTCATCGTCAACGTTGACGACGAACGTCATCCGCGAAACGCCCTCGATTTCCGTATGCCCGACCGTAATGCTTTCGATATTGTAATGCCGCTTCGTAAACAGCCCGGTAATGCGGTTTAACACGCCCGGGCGGTTGTTGACCGTCATCGTGATAATTCTTCGCACGCTTTCACCCCCACCATTTCATGAAGCCCTTTGCCGGGCGCCACCATCGGATACACGTTCTCGTCGGCGCGGACATGGAAATCAAGCAGCACCGGCCCATCCATCGCAAACGCTTGTTTTAACACTTCAGCTGCTTCCGCCTCCGTCTTCGCCCGCAGCCCCGGTATGCCGTATGCTTCAGCGAGTTTTACAAAATCCGGCTGATTCGGGATGAGCGAATGGGAGTACCGTTTTTCGTAAAACAGCTCCTGCCATTGCCGCACCATGCCGAGCGCCTGGTTGTTGACGATGACGATTTTAATTGGCAACCCCAGCTCTTGAATGACCGACAGTTCTTGGAACGTCATTTGGAAGCCGCCGTCGCCGACGATCGAAACGACCGTAGCGCTCCGGTCGGCGAGCTGGGCGCCGATCGCTGCCGGAAGCCCGAAGCCCATCGTGCCGAGCCCCCCGGACGTCACCCACCGGTGCGGTCGATTGAACTTGTAATATTGCGCCGCCCACATTTGGTGCTGGCCGACGTCCGTTGTGACGATCGCTTCGCCATTTGTCAATTCGTAAATCATTTCGACAAGCTTTTGCGGCTTGATCGTCCCGGCTTCCGGCTCGTAATGGAGCGGGAAGCGCCGCTTCCACTCATTGAGCTGTTCGAGCCACGCCGCGTTGTCAGCCGGTTTGCCTTGCTGGGCGATCAGTTCCTGCAGCGCCGCTTTGGCGTCGCTGACAATCGGAATTTTGGTCGGCACGTTTTTGCCGATTTCCGCCGGGTCGATGTCGATATGAGCGACAGTCGCCTTTGGCGCGAAGTATTTCAAGTTGCCGGTGACCCGGTCGTCAAAACGGGCGCCGATGTTGATAAGCAAATCGCACTCATAGAGCGCCATGTTCGCCGTGTACGTCCCGTGCATGCCCGCCATCCCCAAGAAAAGCGGATGGTCTGCCGGGAAACCGCCAAGGCCAAGGAGCGTATGAATGACCGGAATGTTTTGCTGTTCGGCGTATTGCCGCAATTCATTGGACGCATTGGCGTGCAAGACGCCAGCGCCGGCTAAAATGACCGGCCGCTTTGATTGGCTGACCGCCTCGACAAGCCGGCGGATTTGCCAATGGTTCGGCTGCGTCGTCGGCTGATAGCCAGGCAAATGAACGTCTTGATCGTAATCAAACTCCCCTTCGGCCGTCGTAATGTCTTTTGGAATATCGATCAACACCGGTCCGGGGCGCCCGGTCGTCGCGATGTGAAACGCCTCTTTAATGATTCTCGGCAGCTCGCTGATGTCGCGCACTTGGTAGTTGTGTTTCGTAATCGGCATCGTAATGCCGACAACGTCCGCCTCCTGAAACGCATCCGAACCGATGACGCTTGTCGCCACTTGCCCGGTAAAGACGACGAGCGGCAGCGAATCCATCATCGCGTCGGTCAACCCGGTGACGATGTTGGTCGCTCCCGGGCCGGAGGTGGCGATGACGACCCCCGGTTTTCCAGAAATGCGCGCATATCCTTCCGCCGCATGGATGGCCCCTTGCTCATGCCGCGTCAGCACGTGGAACACGCCGGCTTTATACAACTCGTCATACAGCGGGAGCACCGCCCCCCCTGGATAGCCGAAGATGACTTCGACTTTTTCTTCCTTGAGCGCTTCAATGAGCATCAGCGACCCGCTCATTCTCGCCTTCGTCCTCGCTTTTTCTTGTTCCTCGACTTTCATTTTTGTCATCGTCGATCCTCCCTGTGATTTGTCATCCATATAAAAAACCTTTCCGCCCACGATGGCTGTCATTTCCAGCCAAAGGGGCGAAAAGGTTTCCTTTCCGCGGTACCACCCTTCTTCACGGCCGTGACGGCCGCCTCAGGAGCGGCCAGCCGAAGCCGGCCGCTCATTTTGGTAACGAGTGAAGCGCGCGTCTCCACTCGTCCAGCCCTACTAGCCGTCCGGCGTTCAGGCTGGCGCTCAGAGGTGAGTTCATCAAGCGGCAACATCACCGGTTCGCAGCTCCCCCGGCTCTCTGTGGATGTTGGCCCCGCTGACTACTTATCCTCGTCAACGCTTTTTCGCTATCCACTTGTCATGGACGATCAACCGACATTGGCGTTCGTCGGATACACCTTTACTCCTTCGACGACCACGCGGCGGCGGAATTCTTCAAGCAACCGCTTGGTATGCGGTCCCGGCGTCCCGTCGCCGATCGTCCGGCCATCGACTTTAATGACCGAAATGACTTCGGCCGCCGTCCCCGTCAAAAACACTTCATCCGCGACATAGACGTCATGGCGGGTAAACGGCTCCTCTTTCACCGTATAGCCGAGATCCTCCGCGATTTCGATGATCGCTTGGCGCGTAATGCCTTCAAGCGCCCCGACATACCCAGGCGGCGTGTAAATGACGCCGTTTTTGATGATGAAAACATTGTCTCCCGAACCTTCCGCGACATAGCCTTGATCGTTTAAGATCAGCGCTTCGCTTACGTTCGCCAAATGCGCCTCGATTTTGACAAGCACATTGTTTAGGTAGTTGAGCGATTTGACTTTCGGGCTCAGCACATCAGAGCGGTTGCGGCGCGTCGCCACTGTCACCACTTCGATGCCGGTTTCATATAAATGCTTCGGGAAGAGCGCGAGCGGCTCGACGATAATCACGATTTGCGGCGTTTTGCATTTGTACGGATCCAGTCCTAAATCGCCGACCCCGCGCGAAACAACCAGGCGGATGTACGCATCTTGATAGCCGTTGCGGCGGATCGTTTCGAGCACGTGGCCAATCATTTCTTCCTTCGTGTACGGAATGTCGAGCAAAATCGATTTCGCGGAATTGTATAGCCGATCTATATGTTCTTCGAGGCGGAATACGTTGCCGCTATAGACACGAATGCCTTCAAATACCCCGTCGCCATACAAAAATCCATGGTCATACACGGAAATTTTGGCGTTTTCTTTTGTCACAAATTCTCCGTTTAAAAAGATCCATTGTTCGCCCACTTCGGTTCCCCTCTTCCTTGATCAGTCAGCAGTTGCTTTGAACGGCTTGATCATTGTATTGAGTCGTTTCTCTTATTTGAAAATTATAATAATCCGAAACCTTTGCGCCGTCAATAACGTTTTTCGAAAATTCCGATTGGTCAAACTATTTGAATGCGCTTACATTATGATAGAATCAAGGTTTTGCCGATTCAAAAATTTTTTCTTTCTTGGCGGCTCATAGAAAGCGGACGCGCTCTAACTGCCAAAGACGAAAAACAAAAAATAGCGGACGTTTTGTCCGCTTAGATCGAAAAGGTTCGTTCCATTCCGGAAACGGGCTGCCCATTCACTTCATAAAATTGGACATGCACGCGCCCGCCGCCGATGGTCAACACCGCGTACGTTTTTTCTTTTCTTCCGCGCGGCAAAGCAATGCTGCCGGGGTTGATGAACAACCGCCCATCCATTTGCTCGGCGCCGGCCAAATGCGAGTGGCCGAAACAAACGACGTGAGCCCCTGTTTCTTGCGCGCGATAGGATAAACGCAAAAGCGACGTTTTCACCCCGTATAAATGGCCGTGGGTGACAAACAACCGAACGCCGCCTGCCTCTTCGATGCGCTCAGCAGGAAACGCGGCGAAATCGCAGTTGCCGCGCACAACGGCAAACGGGGCGATCTCGTCCGCCCCCACCTCCAACTCCGAGTCACCGCAATGGATAAACAAATCCGCTTCATGGCGATGACGGTTGACAATTTCAGCAAGTTCGGCAGTCAGCCCATGGCTGTCGCTCACAATCACCGCCTTCATTCCGTCCGCCCCTTTCCACCGACGATCTCCTCCCACTGCTCATCGAGCTTCGTCAGCGCCTTGGCGCGATGACTGATTTGATTTTTTTCCTCCGGCGCAAGCTCCGCCATCGTTTTTCCCCACTCCGGAAGGTAAAAGATTGGATCATAGCCAAAGCCCCCCTCCCCACGCGGCACTTCGGCGATATAACCATCGCATGTCGCTTCGACAACGGCGGTCGGCCGCCCTGGGATCGCGACGGCGAGCGCGCAATGAAAACGAGCCGTGCGCTGCTCCATCGGCACCCCGTCAAGCTCGCGAAGCAGCTTGGCGATGTTGCGTGCATCGTTTTTATCTTCCCCGGCATAACGGGCCGAATGAACGCCCGGCCGGCCGCCGAGCGCATCGACCACGAGCCCGGAATCATCGGCGATCACCGGCCGCTTTAGACGCCGCGACGCCGCTTCTGCTTTGAGCACGGCATTGTCCGCAAACGTGCTTCCCGTTTCTGCGACATCCGGAGCGTCCGGAAAGTCAAGCAACGATTTCACTTCGACGCCCCGCTTGGCAAACAAAGCGGCGAACTCGCGCACTTTGCCAGCGTTTTTGGTCGCGATGACGATCTCCTTCACTCTGTGTCCTCCTCTGCCGCTTCTTTTTTTTTCGCCGATGCGCGCCGCCCACTCGCCCAATGCGCGGCGCTGAACGGCGATGAGCTGCTCGATGCCGATTTGCGCCGCTTCAAGCAATTCATCAAGCTCGGCGCGCGAAAAAACTGCTTCCTCTCCGGTTCCTTGAATCTCAACAAATTGACCGGCTCCGGTCATGACGACGTTCATATCCACTTTCGCCCGCGCATCCTCGTTGTAATCTAAATCAAGAATCACCCCATGCTCCGGATCGATGCCGACCGAGGTAGCGGCGAGAAAATCGCGGATCGGAAGCGCCTCGAGCTTCCCTTCTTCCACCAGTCTGGCAAGCGCCAACACAAGCGCCACATACGCACCAGTGATCGACGCCGTCCGCGTTCCGCCATCCGCCTGAATGACGTCGCAATCGATCCAAATGGTCCGCTCGCCAAGCTGTTCAAGATCAACAACCGAGCGAAGCGCGCGGCCGATTAAGCGCTGAATTTCCATCGTCCGCCCCGACACTTTTCCTTTGCTCGCTTCCCTCACATTCCGCTGCTCTGTCGCCCGCGGCAGCATCCCATATTCGGCCGTAATCCATCCTTTGCCGCCGCCGCGCATAAACGACGGCACTTTCTCTTCGACCGTCGCCGTGCAAATGACTTTCGTGTCGCCGATTTCAATGAGCACCGACCCTTCAGCGTGCTTCATGTAATGCGGGTGTATATGTACAGGGCGCAGCTCGCAACTGCTTCGTCCGTCCGCTCTCATCAACTGAGTCCTCCTTTTCTCCATCTTCAACGGAATGCCAGACGCCGCATTTCTTTCCGCCTAGCGAAAAAAAGAAAGAGGCAGAATACGTTTCCACCTCTTTGTTATACCATAACGTCCTATTCGTTTCCAGCCAGTCAGCACCAACCGGTTAAAATGTCCCGGTATTGACGTTTTGCGGCCGAGCGACCGGTTTGGTGAGCGGCTTGCCATCTTCCGTGACAAGATTGGCTTTGCCATTGACGGTGATCGCCACGCTTTCGACTCCTTTTTGCTCCGTGAGCGACAAAACGAGAGAATTCAACACGACGTCGGAAATGACATTTTTCTTGTTGCTTCCATAAATGCCTTCGTTAAAGTTGAGCGTCACTTTGCCATCCTCGTATTTCGGGGCATCGACAAGCTTCGCGTCCGGCTGAAAGACGCCGACAAGCCCGCTCCCTTGCTCTGGTCCTTGAATCAGTTCGTTGACGGCCGCGGCAATATCATCTTTCTCCTTATTGGACACACGCCGTGTCACCGGCACATAGTATGTGCTGTTCCCTTGTTGGGCGACAAAATAAACGGTGACCGGATGCGTATTCGTAATGTCTGGCACGCCGTTCGCTTCCATATTGATGCCATCGGCGCGGCTTACCCCATCTTGGATCGGCGTTTTATTGACCGGCATCACGTTTTGATCGTAGCCGTTGATGCGGATTTTGACGCGCTTGATATTGTCAAATTGCGTCAATGTCCACGTAATGGACTGCAAAATTCGTTTTTCGTCCTCCGGCTTATAGTTTTTAAATTCCGGCGAAAAGTCAGCGATCAACGTTCCGTCTTTTTCCAATTTTGTGCCAAGCACCGTCGTTCCGGCCGGAATGACCGCGCGGAAGCCGTTCGGTAACATTTCTGACACGGGTCCGTCTTCAACCAAATATTCGAGTACTTGTTTCGCCACGGCCTGCGTTTTCGGCAATTCCACTGTTTGCGGCACGACAAAGCCGTTTTTGTCAATCAAGTACAGCTCTCTTTTCACCGTCTCGGTGGCCTTCGCTTTCTCTTTCCCTTCCTTTTGGCTTTCCGTCGCTTCCTGAAGC
Organism: Geobacillus sp. WSUCF1; assembly: GCF_000422025.1. Classification (NCBI taxonomy): domain Bacteria; kingdom Bacillati; phylum Bacillota; class Bacilli; order Caryophanales; family Anoxybacillaceae; genus Geobacillus; species Geobacillus sp. WSUCF1. The sequence continues at coordinate 30,182 of NZ_ATCO01000035.1, forward strand.
GCTTGGCCGTCTTTGACATAACTCGTCTCTTGCGGCGGATCGATCTCCTTCACCGCCTCATCTCGCCCAAACAAACCGCAGCCGCCAAGCAACAACAGCGAGGCGAGCAGCGGCGCCGCCCATATTTGAGTCGTCCGTTTCATTGACGTTCCCTCCTACTCGTAGTTTGTACTACTATGTATACGAGCCGTTTTCCAAAATAGAATAAAAAAATCCTTTAGCGCATGGACGCTAAAGGATTGGTTGGTTACAGCCGAATCGCTTCGACCGTGCCGATCGGCTTGCCAAACCACTTCCCGGAAATCTTTTCAAACAGCTCTTTCGGCCCGGTCGTGAAAAACAAATGCTCCGGTTCGCGCTCGCCGGTGTAAAGGAGCTGGCTGTGGTGCAAAATCGCGCTCACTTCACGAGCCGTCTCACCGCCCGAGCAAATGAGCTTCACGCGTTTGCCCATATACGTGCGAATGAGCGGCGCGAGCAACGGATAATGCGTGCAGCCTAAAATCAGCACATCGATCGGCAGCGGACGGAGCGGAGCGAGCGATTCGGCGACGATCGCCATCGCCTCCTGCCCTTCAAAGTCGCCGCTTTCCACAAGCGGAACGAATTTCGGACAGGCCAAGCTCTCGACTTGGACGCGCGGATTGATGGATTGAAGCGCCTTTTCATACGCCCGGCTTCGGATCGTGCCAATCGTGCCGATGACGCCGATGTGCCCGCGCCTAGTCGCTTTCAGGGCCGCGCGAGCGCCGGGATGAATAACGCCAAGCACAGGAATGTCAAGCTTCGCCCGCACGTCGTCAAGCGCGACCGCCGTCGCGGTGTTGCAGGCGATAACAAGCATTTTCAAGGGATATTGCCGCAAGTAATCAATCATTTGCCACGTAAATCGACGGACTTCTTCCACCGGCCGCGGCCCGTACGGGCAACGGGCGGTGTCGCCTAAGTAAATAATTTGTTCTTTCGGCAGCTGCCTCATAATTTCTTTGGCGACGGTCAAACCGCCGACTCCTGAGTCAATGACACCAATTGCTCTTTCCAAGTGATCGCCTCATTCTTTCGTCATTTCTTGATGCAATTTGCGCAAACAACGCTCAAAGAGAACGATTTCCTCTTCAGAAAAATTTTCCAACACTTTAGCTAAATCTCTCTGGCGTTTTTCAATCACTTCCTCAATGATGCGCTCGCCTTTTTCCAACAAGTGAATGCGGACGACGCGGCGGTCGTGTTCATCGCGGACTCTGGCGACAAGTCCGTTCCGCTCCATACGGTCGACCAAGTCGGTCGTCGTGCTGCACGCCAAATACATTTTGTTCGATAACTCGCCGACCGTCAAGTCCCCTTCTTCAAGCAGCCACTGCAGGGCGACAAATTGCGGTGGGGTGATCGGATAGTTGGTTAAAATTTCACGGCCGCGCTGTTTCAAATTGGCGGCGATATAGCGAAGCAATTTTTCCAACTCGGCGACCGTTTGTTCATTCATCGCAGACGGCATACCATCTCTCCTTGATCGTTTCCGCGGCCAGCCTCAAACGGCGGCTTGCGTCGACAGCTATTCTTACTTTTCATTTTACAACACCGGCAAAGATAATCAACAAAAAAAATGCGGCGGCCGCCGCGGACGAAGGCCGGACGGGCGCCAAGCCTCGTCCGGCCGCAAGGGAACATAACAGCCGGCTGTCCAACAAGGAAAGCCGGCATCGTTTATAGTTCAAGTTCGCCCATTCGAAGCAATTCAATGACAGCTTGCGAGCGCCCCTTGACCCCAAGCTTTTGCATCGCATTCGAAATATGGTTGCGGACCGTTTTCTCGCTGATAAACAGCTCTTGGGCGATCTCTTTCGTCGTCTTGTCTTGCACGAGCAATTCGAAGACTTCTTTTTCTCTTTTTGTCAAAAGCGGCTTCGATTGAAATGATTTGTCCTTCAACGGTTGTAACCCTCCTTGCTCTCAATGGGCCCGAACTGCCGGATGGGTATTTCCTCGCCATATCGTATGTGAGAGCAAGAGCGGCGGTGACGAAAATTTGCTTATCTAATAGAAAAATGGGTCTTTTTTTTTTCGGTTCATCACCAAATGACTTTTAAAGACAAACAT
>NZ_ATCO01000036.1:0-23048 GCF_000422025.1 Geobacillus sp. WSUCF1
ATGGGACGGGGTGATGACACCCCCCTAAACTTGGGCGTTGTCCGAACCAGAAATGGATGAGGACGCAAACGATCCAAGAATCCCATGCCTTTAAGCGTGTGGAGTGTCAATCTACTTTCTTCAGCAAATACATCTCCTCCTCCACTTTCGCGATGCGGCCAAGTTGATAATCAAGCCGCTGATGAATGAGGGAGATGTCTTCTTTTGTCGCCATTTGCTCGCGAAGGCGGGAAAGATCGTCTTTTGTGGCCATCTGCTCGCGAATGCCGGCCATTTCTCCGCGGAGGCTGGCGATTTCATGGCGCATGCCGTCTTGAATGCTGTGCTGCTCGAGTTGATTGTCGCGGATCGCTTTGATCATGTCCGTGTTTTCTTTCATCTGCTCTTTCAGCCAGCGCAACTCTTCTTCCTGCTTGTCCATCCGTTGTTCCAGTTTGTCCATTCGTTGTTCAAGTTGGCCCAATTTTTGCTTCACCGTTTGCATGTCTTGCTTCAGGACGGACATGTCATCGACAAGCCCTTGAACAAGTGTGGTTAACTGCCGCAACAGCCCTTCCATGAAGAAACCTCCCTATCGAGAGGGGATTTTGCTTGGGGCGTTTCAATCATGAAACGTGAGGAGTCCGAGATGTGGAAATAGAGGGGAAACGCCTGCAAGCTCATTATATCATGGCTTGGCTAGGCCATCATTCCTAAATTGAGGGAAAGAAAAGGGATAAAGAGGGGGTGTGTTGAATACGTCATTAGCAGAAGTTTTGGCAGTTTGAAGAAAATAGATGGATGGGAGAGGGAGCATGAACGGATGGACGAAGGGGAAAAACGCGGCGCTTCTGTGTATGGCGTCGATCTTTTTATTTTCCTGCGGCAACGCAGCTGATCGCGGCGCCGAGGAAGTGCTGGCGGCGCCAAATGAACCGGCGGGGCAAACCATCGAGCATCCGCCGCTGCCGAGTCCGATCGATAAGATGGTGATAGCGTCAGCCTCTGCCAAACAAGCGGCGCCGAACTCGAACGAAGTGCGCATCACCATCAGCGCGGCGGGCGATGTGACGCTCGGGCGCGATGAAAATTATGGCTATGCGTATTCGTTTGATGAAGAAGCAAAGAAGCACGGCTTGCGCTATTTTACGAAATACATTGAGCCGATCTTCAAAAAGGACGATTTTACGACCGTCAATTTGGAAACGACGCTGACGACCTCGACGCGCAAGGCAAGCAAGACATTTCGTTTCCGCGGCCACCCGAGTTATGCGAAAATCTTAACTTATGGCGGCATTGAGGCGGTGAATCTGGCCAATAATCATACATACGATTACTTGCAAAAAGGATATAACGATACGATCGCCAGTCTAAAAAAAGAAAAGATCGGTTATTTCGGCCGTACGCTTCGGCTCATGAAAACGGTCAAAGGCATTCAAGTCGGGGCGCTCGGCTATGAAGGTTGGAGCAATACCCGCACGTTGCGCAAGCAAATCGCCAACGATATTCGCACGCTTCGGAAACAAGGAGCCGACATCATTCTAGTCCATTTCCACTGGGGAGTGGAACGAAGCTATGTGCCAAACAGCACGCAAAAGGCGCTCGGCCGCTTTGCGATTGACAGCGGCGCCGATTTGGTCGTCGGCCATCACCCGCACGTCGTGCAAGGGATCGAGGAGTACAAAGGCAAATTTATTGTCTACAGTTTAGGGAATTTTATGTTTGGCGGAAACAAAAACCCGAGCGACAAAGATACGTTTGTTTTCCAGCAGGTGTTTTCTTTTCAAAACGGCAAGCGGACGGCCAAAAAAGAAATCCGCGTCATCCCGTTTCGCATTTCATCGGTGACGACAAGGAACAACTACCAGCCGATGCCGTTAGCGGGAGGGGAAGCAGCCCGAGTGAAACGGAAAATTGTCTCGCTGTCGGCGAAAATCAAAAAGCCGACTTGGACCGCGTACGAAGTGAAGTAAAAAAGGATGGCCCTTGTTTCGGCCATCCTTTCGCTTTTTGCAAGGTTAAGAGCGATCATTGATTAAGTTGGCGACGAGCACGTACCGCTGCGGAGCAGGGCCGACGTAGCGGAACGGATAGCACGTGGAAACGGTGAGTGTCGCTTTCGGCTTTGGAACGATGACCGTCCGGTCGTCGGCGTCGACGATGCGCACTTTGCGCACTTTATAGGTGAATGTGCCGGCGGACGTACGGACGATCAAGAGATCGCCTTGGCCGACTTCGCCAAGACGGCGGAAGACCGTGTCGCGATGGCCAGAAAGCACGCAGTTGTCCGCCTCTCCTGGCAGGACACTGCCGGCGTAATGGCCGACCCCTTTTTCCAACTCGTCTTCATCTGTACCGTGGTAAATCGCTAGGCTCATGTTGAGCTTCGGGATGATGAGTTCGCCGATTTGTTCGCCGATTTTGGGCTGTTTTGGGTAGAGTGAACTTTGGATTTGCATCGGCGCATCGCCTGTTTGTCTCTCTATTTCAACAGACAGCGGTTTGACCGCCTCGAGGCCGTTTTTCCACTTCAAGCCGCTAACGGCGGCTACGGCGATTCCAGCTGCGATCAAGCATGCTCCAAAAAAGCGCACGAGCCGTTTCCGGTTCATTTATTTCGTCTCAACTCCTTGGCGGAAGCGGACAAGGAATGCGCCGGCACCGATGAAGGTCAAACCAAAAAGCATATAAGCGGCATACGGGGATGCCGTCTTCGGCAGTTTCGCTCCGGCTTCGGTCCGCTTCAGCGGTTTCGGCGGCGCCGGTTTCACCACTTTTTCGATTTTCGCTGCCTGGCCGCTCTGTTGCAAGTCTTCGCCGATTTCATCGAATATGTCGGAGGCAAACATCTCTTCGGTCACGACAAAATCAGCCAGCAGCTCGCCTTCGGTGCTGTAAATTTCAACAAGCAAATCGTAGCCGTTCGCTGATTCCATTGTCAGCAGCGTCGACAGGCTGAGCAGCTTTTTCTCGCCACCGTTTGACAAATAAAACTTCGCTTCCAGCTGAAATGTGGAAAGCAGGTCGGTCCATACATTGGCGATCTCAGCGATTTGCGTTGGCGATAACTCCGTAACGCTTGTAAAATCGTACGCACCGATCGCCTCAAGCCGTTGACCGATTTCTTCCATTTTCTCGGCGAATTGTGGATCTTCCATATTAAGCGATTCAAAATGGTGATAGAGCTTTTCCAACTCTGCGTCCGTCAAACCAAGCTCGTCTAAATCCGGAAGCAAGTAGTCGATGACGGCCTCCGACAGTTCCTCGACCGTCGCATAATTGTCAAGCGAATCGCCGTTTTTAGACAGCAGTTTTTCCAATTGCGTTTTCGTCATGCCAATTTCTTGTAAAAATTTGTTTAATGTTTCTTCGGTCAACGGCGTCAAATTTCGATAATAATCGACGATATCTTTCTGCTCGCCGATCGAGTGGTAATCGGCCAACGATTCGCCATGCCGATCAAGAAGGGCGATGAGCTCTTCCTTTGTCATTCCGCGTTCGTTTAGAAAGGCGGCCAACGTTTCATCCGTGATCGGAACGGAGTAATCTTTAAACAGTTCGATATATTCTTCCAGATCATTGTAAAATAAAAACACATCAGTAATGGCCTGTGACTCTTCCATTTCTCCATTGTCGATGAGCATTTGTCGAAGCTGTTGTTCGGTCAATCCGTGTTTGGCGAGCAACTGAGCTAAATTTTCTTCCGTGAGCGGCTCGCCGAACTCACGGCGCAATTCGTCCACGCTGTCAAACTCATCGAGCGAATAGCCTTCATAGTCCAAATAATTTTCCAGCTCTTCGACTGTGATCCCTGCTTCATTTAAATACTGCTCTAAAGCTGGATCGTTGCGTTCAATGGCGAACGCTGAAGCTGGCCATATAGTGGTGATGGATGCGGCCAAAGCAAAAGGAACGATGTTTTTCATGTCGTGACCTCCGTTTGTTTGTATATACGAATTCAGTATATAGGGACATGAAAAGGTTGAAAATAGTGAAATATATGGAATTTTTTATATAGAAAGAACTTCCCGTTGGCATCGAATGTTTTCCATGTATGACTTTTTCAGAGGAAACGTATGCTAACCGTTGAACGGGAGCTGTCGAGCAAAAGGAGGTGGAGGTACAATGGACCGCTTATTCCGTCTGTTCCGCGTTCAGCGCGGCCGCGGGTTGTGGAATCCATGGTTGGGGGTTGTTAGACGGCGAAGAAACCATAACGCCATTTGGACGCTCGTCAGCGTAAGCTTAGGAGCGGTGGCAGCCGCGATGTTGGGGGCGAGACAAGGGAGACGCATGGCGCCGATGACGCAAGGACCGATGCGAAACGTGATTCGCGGCCTCAACCGCTGGATGAGCCGGCGGATGGGAACGATGCAGCCTGCTGCGGCGGAGTTTGCCGAAGAAATGGCTTCTTGGCAGATCAACGATCAGAAAAATCCAAAATAATAAAATACAGCGACTCGCTGTATATTGGCCTAGTATTGGATCTATATAAGATGATCTTAACAAGGTGCCCCGATTATATGGAGGGGCGCCTTCTTTGTTTTAGAACCATGGTTTTCAAAGTTGAAAAAGATGAAGGGTTGTAGCATAATATTTTTGTTAACTAAATATTCAGAAATATAAAATAAAACTAAGTTGTCTTTGTTGTTTGGTGAAAAAAAGAGGTGTTGATGTAAAGAAAAGGGGAGAGAATGGATGACGCAGATTGAAATGGAGCGGATAGGAGATGAAATGTACCGCGTTCCGATCCCAGTCCCATTTCCGATGAAGCATGTTTATTGTTATGTATGCCGAGAAACGGATGGATGGAGCATTGTCGACGTCGGCTTTCGCTATCCTGAGGCGATTCGCGCCTGGGAAGCAGTGTTTCGGCAACTTGGAATCAAGCCGCGGCACGTTCGCGCCATTTACATCACGCATTTTCACCCGGACCATTTCGGCCTGGCTGGGTGGATGCAGCAACAAACGGAAGCGCCTGTATGGATCAGTGAGCCTGATTATGCGATGGCGGAACGAGTGTGGGGGGAAGAGAGTCGCCAGGCGAGCGAAGTGGCTGCGCTGTTTCGCCGCCACGGCGTCCCGAAAGACCTTGTGGCGGACATCGAAGAGAGTATGGAGAAGTTGTCGCTCCGCGTCAGTCCGTTTCCTGTACTAACAGTGTTGGCTGACGATGAAATTGTGCTCGGCCAACGGCAATGGACCGTCATTCCGGTTCCGGGGCACAGCGATGGGTTGATCAGTTTTTATCAGCCAGAGTCGCGCCAGCTGCTTGTCTCTGATCATGTGCTTGACCGCATCACCCCAAACATCGGGGTATGGCCGGGCGCCCATCCGAATCCGCTGCAGCAATATTTCGCTTCGTTGCGCAATGTGGAGGCTCTCCATGTGGAGGTGGCTTTGCCTGCCCATGGCGCTGTCATCCGTCAATTTCGCGAGCGGATCCGTGATATTTTCCGCCATCATGAGCACCGGCTGAAAAAAATGAAAGCGTTGACGGAAAAGGGGCGCACCGCTTATGACATCGCTGATCTTGTGTTCGGCCATAAGCCGCTGACGGCGCACCAATGGCGGTTTGCGGTGGCGGAAACGTTGGCGCATTTGGAGTATTTAGTGTCCATTGGCCAAGTACAAAAAGATGAGCGGAACGGCGTGTTCGTATATGAATCATGATCGTCGTCTGCCATACGGAAAACAGCTGGAATTTTTGTATGTTGAGACAATTCGGTTTTGTGCTTCTCTTTGCACGGCTACGGTGTATAATAGAAAAATGTAGGCATAGGAAATGCGAACGCGTCCTTGAAGGCGAGATGGGGAGATGAAACCGATGTGGCAATCGATCAACCGCCGGCTTGAGAAGGTGTTGCCGCTGCTGACGCCGGCGAGCGTAGTGATCGGTGTATGGCTGTCTAACGAGTTGCACGATTATGCCGCACTTGTGCCGTGGTTGTTTGCGTTTATGACGTTTAGCGGCAGTTTGCGGCTGCGGTTGGCTGATTTGAAAGAGGCGCTTATTCACCCCGGTCCGATCGCGGCGGCGTTATGTTTGCTTCACCTCGTGATCCCGCTTTGGGCGTTTGGGCTTGGGCATTTGTTTTTCGGCCACGATCGGCTGACGGTGATCGGCTTTGTGCTGGCGGCGGCCATTCCGACTGGGGTGACGAGCTTCATCTGGGTGTCGATCGGACGGGGAAACTTGGCGTTGGCGCTGTCCGTCATTTTGATTGATACGTTTTTGTCGCCGGCCGTTGTGCCGCTGACGTTGCTGCTGTTTGCGGGAAGCGCGGTCGAGATCGACGTTTGGCAAATGGTGCTCGGGTTGTTTTTCATGATTATTTTGCCATCGCTTGGCGGGATGTTGGTCAGCGAGCGGTTGTCCGGCCGCGCGAATGAACGGCTGGCGGGGGGATTGGCGCCATTTTCCAAACTGGCGCTTGTGCTTGTTGTCATGATCAATAGCGCGGTTGTCGCTCCGTATTTTGGTCATGCTGACGCCCGCTTGGTTTTTATGGCGTTTCTCGTCTTCGTGATTGCGGGCTCCGGCTATTTTCTTTCTTGGATGGCGGCCCGCTGGCTGAAATTTGCCCCGCCGGACATCATTGCGCTGACGTTTACCGGCGGCATGCGCAACATCAGCGCCGGTGCGGTGCTGGCGATGACTTACTTTCCGCCGCCGGTGAGCGTGCCGGTTGTGCTTGGCATGCTGTTTCAGCAAGTGCTGGCGTCTATGTACCATCGCCTGCTGGACAAAACATATCATTTGTCGTCGGGCCGTCAGGCGCCGTTTGCCGGCAGCGCTCGATAGCCAGCGGGAGGCGGACAGCGGCGTTCGGCGAGGGAGCGGAGGGAAAAGGCGAAGGAGCGAAGAGCCAAAAAGATTGCTCATCCGGGATCGGACGGGCATGGGCAGCAAGCCAAAAAAAAAGGCGTTGCCGGCGGCAGCAGTTCGCGGATGGGCGATGGATCTGCTGCGGTGGAGGGACGGGGCTGAGCCGGTCTAGCGGCTTGGCGCATGTTCCCGTTCCGGTGAACGGATGAGGTGGCGGCGAAGAGGAAGGTTGAGTTCGACAATTCCTTCCACGACGAGCCGGGCGATTTCCTTCGCCCCTCGCTGGTGAAAGTGGGTGTTGTCGCTGATGCCGTTCGGGTAATTGGGATGTTCGCCCGGTGCGAGCCATAAAAACCACCGTTTCGTCCGCTCCGGACCGAGCTGTTCAAACCGCTGTTTGCTTTTCGCCGTCAAATCGATAAACGGCACGTGCTCTTGTTTCGCCAGCGCTTTCATGGCGGCAGGATAAGGCCCGTGGGAATCGAGCGCTCGTCCGTCGGCGGAAAAGCGCCGCCGCTCGACCGGGGTGATGAGGACAGGAGTCGCCCCTTTGGCGCGGGCGCCGTCAATACACTGTTTCAAATATGCCTGATAGGTGGTGAACGGCTCGGTGTGGCGCGCCGGGTCGTTCACCTTTTCATCGTTATGGCCAAATTGGATGAACAAGTAATCCCCTTTTTTCATCTCATGCAACAGGCGAGCCAACCGCCCCTCCTCGACAAAACTTTTCGCGCTGCGGCCGGAAGCGGCCATATTTTTCACCATGACGTTGTCATCAAACCAATCATCGAGCATTTCACCCCATCCGGCCCGGGGAGCGCGGGAGCGGGGGGCGGCGGCGACGGTCGAATCGCCTGCCAAGTAGATCGTTATGACGGCCCGTCCGCCCGTTTTGGATGCTTTTCCATCCGTGTCCGGTTGGGCGATGAGGGCAACGCTGGCGGCGATGACAGCCAAGCAAAGGAATGCGGCTTTTTTTCTTCTCAATCGGATTCCTCCTATCCGGCAGCTGCTCGTCTTTTCGGTTTGTTCCCCGTTATCGTTGCTCGCTGCCATTGCCTTTATGCGCCATTTGGGCTAGTCCACCGTTTGGAATCGGCGGTAAAATTCCCATATTATTGAAAGAAAAAGACCGTAACCGGCAACTGAATACCAATGGCTCCATTCGGCCGTGTGGGTGAACAAACCGTACGTCTCGGCTTTGGCCTCCAATGCGGCCGCCAATGCCGACAATGCAGCGATGAGCCCCATGCGCCCAAGGCGGCTAAGCCGCTCCATGAGGGCAAGAAAGAAGACGGTGCCGAGCGGAAGAACGACGGCCGTAAAGAAAATATCGATCGAAAAGACAGAAGGAAAGGGCCGTTTCGGGAACGCATACAGCCCTTTTCCCACGAAATACAAATCCAAATACGTCCCCGTCCAAGACGCAAGCAGCGCTGAAGCCACGTAGGCGCGGCGGCTAGCGCGCATGAAAGAAGGCGTGTTTGGCGATGATCGCCAGCTCCATTTTTTCGAGCGTTTCACAATAGGCATCCACAATCTCTCCATTCGTCGGTCGTTCCGGTTTGACAAGATAGCGGACAACGTGCGGGTCGGTAAACCAATCGCCGGGTTCAACCGCTTCATGGACGACGTTTTTCCACGCGTGACGAAGCTGCGGGCTGTATAGGCGCGGGGCGTTAGGAACTATTTGGCAATCGTGGATGCGGCGGCGGTACGGCTCCCGTGGAAACGATTCGCATACGTCGTTAAACAGCTGCGGCCAATAGTCTTTGCGCGAGCCGGTGTGCGGATGGCGCACCGCCCAGCGCACAGCGTTTTCCAATGTTTCTTCATCGTCAAACAAAATCGAGTACAGCCGTTTGCCGAGCAAAATGCGTTCATGGAGCGACTCAAACTCGTGGAGTGTTTGGCCGATCAAGGCGGTGCCGCCCCGGCCGTCGTCATGCGGAAACAAAATATGGTTGAAGCAGAGTAGTTCCTGCAGTTTAAACTCCAGCGTCTGAAAAACCGTTTGCCGAAAAGCAGGATGTTGAATGACGCGGGATTCCAAATAGCTTTGTTCGTTCACGACTAAGGCGATGGCCAGCGTGTACGGGTCGCCGTGGCGCCAAAAATGGTGCCATACCGTTTCCATAAACGTTGAGACGCCAAGCCATGGCAATAAATAAAATAACGGCTCTCCCCGCTTTTTGCTTTCCTCATACAACAAAAACTGTGGATAAATGTCTTGAAAAATGAGCCAATTGCCGCGCTCCAAAAAGGCGAAAAACGACTGCCGGTCGTCTTCCGAGAGCAGCCTCATGAGCAGTTCCCCTTTTAAGTCGGTCATATTCCAGCCGCCGTTGCGCGACACCATATGCCCTAAAAATGCCCAATGAATTTCGCGATGGCGCAAGTAAAAATCGAGATAGGCCGTTGTCCGGGTGACATTGTTTTCGTTTTGTTCCGCCGTCATCGCCTGGATGCGGCGGATGAGCTGCTGCTCTTTGGCCGTCAGATCGCGTTCTGATATCGTTGTTGCTTCTTTCTTTCTCTTTTTCTTCAGCTCCCGATAAAGATCGACGAGAGAAAGGGGAAGAGACGAGGTTTTTGATTTTCGGCAGCGCATGATGAATCCCCCTCTTGGCGCATCGCGGGTTTGCGAATCGAATAAATATGGAAAGAAGCAGATTTTCGAAAAAGGAAGGCGATGAATAGTGGACGATGAACGGCGCGTGCTCATCGATGCGCTCAAGCAATCGCAAGCGGCTGATGGATCGTGGCGGTTTCCGTTTGAAACCGGTATTTCCACCGATGCCTATATGATCATTTTATTGCGGACGCTCGGAATACATGATGAACCGTTGATTCAAGCGCTTGTCGAACGTATTGAAAGCCGCCAGGACCCGAATGGGGCGTGGAAGCTGTTTGCCGATGAAGGCGACGGCAACGTGACGGCGACAACCGAGGCGTATTACGCCCTGCTTTACTCCGGCTATCGGAAAAAAAAACGACCCGCATATGCAAAAGGCGAAAGCGCGCATTTTGGAAATGGGCGGCCTAGAGCGTGTCCACTTGTTTACGAAAGTGATGCTCGCATTGACCGGACAGCATCCGTGGCCAAGACGGTTTCCGCTGCCGCTTGAATTTTTCCTTCTTCCCCCGTCGTTTCCGCTCAATATGTATGACCTTTCCGTGTACGGAAGAGCGAACATGATTCCGCTTCTCGTCGCCGCGGAGCGACGGTACAGCCGGAGGACGGCAAAAAGCCCAGACTTGTCCGATTTGGTTGTTTCCCGCAACGACTGGCGGCTGCCTGAAAGCCGATCGCTATGGTCGTACATCAAGCGATCTCTCATCGGACTTCCGGACCAGCTGCATCATGCCGCCGAACAGCGCGCCGTCCGTTATATGTTGGATCATATCGAGCCAGACGGAACGTTGTACAGCTATTTCAGCTCGACGTTTTTGTTGATTTTTGCGCTGCTCGCGCTCGGCTATCCGAAAGATGATCCGTATATTCAGCGGGCTATCCGCGGTTTGCGCTCACTGCGGACCGAAATCGATGGGCATACGCATATGCAATATACGACCGCTTCCGTTTGGAACACGGCGTTGGCGAGCTACGCGCTGCAAGAAGCGGGCGTGCCCTTGACGGACCGGACGATTGAAAAAGCGAACCGCTATTTGTTGTCGCGCCAGCATATCCGCTATGGCGACTGGGCGGTGCACAACCCGTACGGTATACCGGGCGGCTGGGGATTTTCTGATGTGAATACGATGAACCCGGACGTTGACGATACGACCGCCGCGCTGCGCGCCATCCGCCGGGCGGCAGCGAAAGAGACGGCGTTTCGCCATGCATGGGATCGGGCGAACCAATGGCTGTTTTCGATGCAAAACGATGACGGCGGGTTTGCGGCGTTTGAAAAGAATGTCGGCAAACGGTTTTGGCGGTATTTGCCGATCGAAGGGGCGGAATTTTTGTTGATGGACCCATCAACAGCCGATTTGACCGGACGGACGCTTGAATATTTCGGAACGTTCGCTCGATTAACGAAAGACCACCCCGCCGTCGCCCGCGCCGTCGACTGGCTGCTTGACCATCAAGAAGCCGACGGTTCGTGGTATGGGCGCTGGGGGATTTGCTATGTATACGGCACATGGGCGGCGGTGACGGGGCTTTCGGCTGTCGGCGTTCCAATCGATCACCCGGCGATGCAAAAAGCTGTTCATTGGCTTTTAAGCATCCAAAATGCTGATGGCGGCTGGGGGGAATCGTGCAAAAGCGACGGAGCCAAGACGTATGTGCCGCTTGGCGCCAGCACGCCGGTCCATACCGCCTGGGCGCTTGATGCCCTCATCGCCGCCGCCGAGCGTCCGACCGCGGAAATGAAAGCCGGCGTTCGCGCCCTTATTCGCCTTCTCCGCCATCCGGACTGGACGGCTTCGTATCCCGCTGGGCAAGGAATGGCGGGCGCCTTTTACATCCATTACCATAGCTACCGCTACATTTTTCCGCTGTTGGCGCTCGCCCACTATGAGCAAAAGTTCGGGCCGTTTGTAGATTAGCCAACCATCCGTACGAGGGCGTGATGGAACGCTGCCATGACATAGTGCATCACCCTCTCGCTGTCGGCGAGAAACGAAATATGACGGCACAAAAGTGCATTTTTCTCTTTCCCTCATCAGAAAACCCGACAATTGCCGGGATTGAATAGCCTGATTATTTAGTATAGAATATTCAGGTAATTCGGAATAAAGGGGTTCAGTCGATTCGAGGGGAGGAGAAGGAGAGCGTGATGAAATGCTGTCGGATTATGTTTGTGTTGCTCGGATTATGGTTTGTGTTCGGCCTATCGGTCCCGGGAGGGCGGACGGAAGCGGCATCCCTACGCGCCAATGATGCACCGATTGTGCTTCTCCATGGGTTTACCGGATGGGGACGAGAGGAAATGTTTGGATTCAAGTATTGGGGCGGCGTGCGCGGCGATATCGAACAATGGCTGAACGACAACGGTTATCGAACGTATACGCTGGCGGTCGGACCGCTCTCGAGCAACTGGGACCGGGCGTGTGAAGCGTATGCTCAGCTTGTCGGCGGGACGGTCGATTATGGGGCAGCCCATGCGGCAAAGCACGGCCATGCGCGGTTTGGCCGCACTTATCCCGGCCTGTTGCCGGAATTGAAAAGGGGTGGCCGCATCCATATCATCGCCCACAGCCAAGGGGGGCAGACGGCCCGCATGCTTGTCTCGCTCCTAGAGAACGGAAGCCAAGAAGAGCGGGAGTACGCCAAGGCGCATAACGTGTCGTTGTCACCGTTGTTTGAAGGTGGACATCATTTTGTGTTGAGTGTGACGACCATCGCCACTCCTCATGACGGGACGACGCTTGTCAACATGGTTGATTTCACCGATCGCTTTTTTGACTTGCAAAAAGCGGTGTTGGAAGCGGCGGCTGTCGCCAGCAACGTGCCGTACACGAGTCAAGTATACGATTTTAAGCTCGACCAATGGGGACTGCGCCGCCAGCCGGGTGAATCGTTCGACCATTATTTTGAACGGCTCAAGCGCTCCCCTGTTTGGACGTCCACAGATACCGCCCGCTACGATTTATCCGTTTCCGGAGCTGAGAAGTTGAATCAATGGGTGCAAGCAAGCCCGAATACGTATTATTTGAGTTTCTCTACAGAACGGACGTATCGCGGAGCGCTCACAGGCAACCATTATCCCGAACTCGGAATGAATGCATTCAGCGCGGTCGTATGCGCTCCGTTTCTCGGTTCGTACCGCAATCCGACGCTCGGCATTGACGACCGATGGTTGGAGAACGATGGCATTGTCAATACGGTTTCCATGAACGGTCCAAAGCGTGGATCAAGCGATCGGATCGTGCCGTATGACGGGACGTTGAAAAAAGGGGTTTGGAATGATATGGGAACGTACAACGTCGACCATTTGGAAATCATCGGCGTTGACCCGAATCCGTCATTTGATATTCGCGCCTTTTATTTGCGGCTTGCCGAGCAGTTGGCGAGCTTGCAGCCTTAAAACGAGTATTTTGCGAAAAAGCCATCTCGATCGGATGGCTCTTTTTATGGAAAAGTTCCATGGGCAGCGCGCTTTGCCCTCCACCCGGGGATGAAATTCACGCGTCAGTCCTGCATGTTCACGGAAAAGTCTCATGGGCGACTCGCTCCCCTAAACCCGGGGATGAAAATGACTATCAAGAAGTATGCATGTTCACGGAAAAGGTCCATGGGCAACGGTTTGCCCTCTACCCAAGGATAAAAATGACCCATCCCAGCACGTGCATTTTCACAGAAGCGCATTATGTTGTATGACGGCCGCGGATGTCCGATGGTATAATAAGGGTAAAGCAAGCGGATGGGGGAATGGACGTGAAGCCGCCCGAGCGGCAAAAGGAACGGTATACGTATCAAGATTATGTCAAGTGGGACGGACGGTGGGAGCTGATCAACGGCGTGCCCTACAACATGGCACCGACCCCTTCCTTGGTCCACCAGTCTATCGTCGGTGAATTGTATGTCGCTTTGCGGGCATTTTTTCGTGAAAAAGGATGCACGGTTGTCATGGCGCCATTTGATGTACGCCTTGATGAGCAGGCGGACTATGAACAGGCGAAGCATGTCGTGCAACCAGATATCTCCGTCATTTGCGATCAAAGCAAAATGGGCAGCCGAGGCTGCGATGGTCCGCCTGACTTGGTAGTGGAAGTGCTTTCGCCAAGTACAGCGTTGAAAGATCGAAACGAAAAGTATATGTTGTACGAACAGTTTGGCGTCAAGGAATATTGGATCGTCGATCCGCTGCATCGGACGGTGGAAGTGTACGGCCGCGGTGAAAAAGGGTATGAGAGGCGGAGCGTCTTTGGCGAAGGCGATGTGCTCGTCTCGTTTTTGTTCGCTGATTTGACGGTTTCGCTGGCTGGCATATTTCAAAATATAGAGGGTGAGGGATAACGATGCGGTTAACGGAAGAGGAAGTGCAAGCACTGCTTGAAAAAGCGGACGGCTGGAAGCTGGCCGATGAGCGGTGGATTGTGAAAAAATACCGTTTTCAAGACTACTTGCAAGGAATCGAGTTTGTCCGGCGAATCGCCGCGATTTCGGAAGACGCCAACCACCACCCATTCATTTCGATCGACTACAAGCTCATCACCGTGAAACTGTCTTCATGGCGGGCGAAAGGGCTGACGAAGCTCGATTTTGACTTGGCGAAGCAGTATGATGAGGTGTATAACCAGATGAAGCAGGGGGGAGGGGAATAATGGAAAAGCGAGTGGCACTCATCACGGGAGCCGCGCGGGGGATTGGCTATGAAGTGGCGAAAACGTTGGCGGAACATGGTGCAAACGTGGTGCTCGTTGATTTGCGCCAGGAAGAAGTCGAGCAAGCTGCTCGGTCGCTTCGGGAGTTGGGCTATGAAGCGGTCGGCGTGAAATGTGATGTGACGGTTGAACAAGAGGTGAAGCAAGCGATCAACGAGGCCGTCAGCCGTTGGGGGCGCCTGGATGTTGTCGTGAACAACGCTGGTTTGCAACATGTGGCGAACATCGAGGATTTCCCGACGGAAAAATTTGAACAGCTCATTCGCGTCATGCTTGTCGGCCCATTTTTGGCCATCAAGCATGCATTTCCCATTATGAAACAGCAGCGATATGGCCGCATCATCAACATGGCGTCGATCAACGGGCTCGTCGGGTTTGCCGGCAAAGCGGCGTACAACAGCGCGAAGCACGGGGTGATTGGCTTAACGAAAGTGGCAGCGTTAGAAGGGGCGCCATACGGCATTACGGTGAACGCCCTTTGCCCGGGCTATGTGGACACTGAACTCGTCCGCGGCCAGCTCGCGGATTTGGCGGCGACAAGAAACGTGCCGCTTGAGAAGGTGCTTGAGGAAGTGATTTACCCGCTTGTGCCGCAGCGGCGGCTGCTGTCGGTTGAAGAGGTGGCCCATTATGTCCTCTTTTTGGCGGGCGAACAAGCCAAAGGCGTCACCGGCCAGGCGGTCGTGATCGATGGCGGGTATACGGCGCAGTAAACTCCCCCTTCGCCTTGCTTGAAGCGGGAGTCTTTTTTCGGGATTGACGATCTAACGTTTTGCCGCATGTCCATGCTGAGTTCAACGCGGCCGTTTTCTCTCGCAACGATAAAACGCCCCCGGCATTTTTAGCGACGGGGGCGTTTCGCTTCGAACGCTCAGCTCAAGGCAAATTCGAAGCTGGCTAGGATTTTGACTTCTTTCCCGACGAGGAATCCGCCAGTTTCGAGCGCGACGTTCCATACCAACCCGTAGTCTTCGCGGTTGATCGTTCCTTCGACATCAAAACCGACCGAGATGCCGCCGGTGAGCGGGTTTTTCACTTGGCCGTTGTATTCGACTTTGAACGTTTCTGTTCTCGTCACGCCGCGGATCGTCAGCTTCCCGGTCACTTCATATTCCGTGTCGGACAGCTTGCGCACGGATTCACTGACAAACGTAATGGTTGGATAGTTCTCGACATCGAAAAAGTCGGCCGAGCGGAGATGGTTGTCGCGGTCGGCGTTTTTCGTGTCGATCGAGGCGGCATCGATCGTCGCTTTGACTTTCAGCGACTCGAGTTCGTTGATGTCGCCTTCGACCTCAACGTCAAAGTTGGTGAATTCCCCTTTCGCTTTGGAGATCATCATATGTCTTACTTGGAAGGCGACAGAGCTGTGCGCTTTGTCGAGTTGGAATGTTGTCATCGCTTTTCCTCCTCTTTATGATTCATATTCGCACCACTATCATAACAAATGTATATCTCGAAATCAAATATTTTTTATTAAAGATTATTAGTATGGAGCACAGGGGGCTTTCCATGATAAGATGAAAGAAAAATGATGTGCGGAAAGGGAGAATAAGATGAATGAAATCGGCCTTTTAGCGAAAATCAAACAGCAAATGGAACGGTTTTCACCGGCGGAAAAAAAAGATAGCCGCCTACATTCTCGACCATGCCGAACTCGTGCCGAATATGACGACGAAGGATTTGGCCCAGGCGGCTGACACAAGCGAAGCGAGCGTCGTTTGTTTTGCCTCATTCGTTGCTACTGAAGAGAAGAGCAGTTGGCCTGACGACGGAAAACATTTGACCTGTTTCGCAAGGGGACAGCATCATGATTTAGAAGGCTGGCGATTGAACAGGAAGCGGAGCGTCGTCCCTCGTTTCAAGTTGAGAACCTTTTATAAAACGTCGCTCTTCTTCGCATTCGCGCAACCGCCGGCTTATATATAAAGAAGCAGCTATTTTATGGCCTTTTAGACCCGCTTCAGCTCAAAGAAGAAAGCCGTTAAAAACTTTCGCACATTCATGCGGCATTCTGTCTCCATTTGGCCGCGTTCGAGTTCGTTCATCCGCCGGCGGATGTCGCCGAAATCAAACAGCCTCGGTGCGAAATGCTCGAACGTCGGGTTCGTGTAGTCGGTCAGGCCGAGGGAAGCGAGGTGGGTGAACGCCTGCAGGACGAGGCGGCGGATGCGCTGTTCCATCGCCCGCGCTTCCTTGGCAGTTTCGCCAGGGGGGAGGCCGTATTCCCGCTCGACGAGTTCGGCGTACAGCTCTTTGAGCGGCGGCAGTTCGCGCACAGGCTGGCCTTTTGCTTCCTGTTCTGCCAACCAGCGCACCACGAGAAGCACGTCCGCGCTGCCCGCTTCTCCAGCGACCCCGAGAAGAAGGAGAAGCTGTTCGGCCTGCTGTTCCATGACGGACGGCTTGGAAACGGCGGTGTCGGCCGTTTGCGGCTCAAGCCCTTTGAGCACTTGACGGATCGACTCAAGCGAGCGGACGGCGGAGAGATGATCGGCGACGCGCTTGAGTACAGACAGCACTTCATAACGGTTGATCGGTTTTTGAATGTATGTGTCAATGCCGTGCAAATAGGCTTGGCCGATCATTTCTTTGTTTTCCACTTGCGAGATCATGATGAATGTCCCCCGAAATCCTTCTTGGCGCAGCGCTTTCATCGTTTGAATTCCATCACGCCCCGGCATTAACAAGTCAATGAGCACCACATCCACGTGAAGCAAGTCGGCCGCGCGGACGTTTAGCCCGTCTTCTGCACACCCGACCACCTCACCGAGCCCGGATTCATGAATTAATTTTTCAAGCATCTTTCTGACAACAGGGTCATCTTCGATTAGAAAAAAACGGAGCCCCATCTTCCCGTTCTCTCCCTTCCTTGACTTGCCTATATGACGGCATTTCCTTGCCGATCGGCGTTGCGATCGGAGAACATTTCGGCGGCGGACGGTGTGTCTTGCAGGAGGCGGGCTGTCGGCACGGCAAGACGAAATACCGTCTGCCCCGGCTCGCTTTTGACAAGCTGGAGATGCCCCCCAAGTGTTTGGGCGATATCGCGCGCATGGGTGAGACCGATGCCAGTCGACGGGTTGCCGCGCCGGTCGTATTTCGTTGTAAATCCGGGCTGGAAAATCCAGGCGATGTCATCAGCCGCAATGCCGGGGCCGGTGTCTTCCACTTCGATGATCAGCTCGCTTCCGCGGAGACGCGCATGCAAGGTGACGTCGCCTGCCTTCTCAATGGCTTCGACGGCATTGGATACTAAGTTGTTGAGCACGGAAAGAAGCGGATACAGCTGATCGGTCATAAGATCGATATGGCCGTTGTACGAAAAGGCAATCGTCTTTCCGGACAAGCTGGCGTACTTCTCATTGGCGCGAATGACCATGGCGCACAGCTCGGCAATCGGCACGCGTCCGCGCACCGATTGGCGGCCGATGAGCTTAGACAGGCCGGCGAAAATGCGCTGCATATCCTTTTTCGTCTCGTGAATATGTTCGGCAAGCTCCAGGGCGACGCGCGGCTCAACGTGCTTTCGTTCGATCAACTGCGAGTAAAGGTCATAGCTTTTGCGCGTCATGTCTTCCATGAGAGCCATGGATTTTTGCAAGTAAAACATTTCTTCATATAATCCGCTGCTCACCATCATGAGCCGCTCGAGTTCTTGCTTTCTCGCTTCGGCGAGCGAGCGGACATGTTTTGTCACCCACATGTTGTAAACGCCGATGACGCAGAAACTGCGCAAAATGGCGAACAACCATAAGACGATGATCGTTTGGCCGCTGAAGGAAAACGGTTCGCCCATCCCATATCGGATCCCTAGTTCACAGGCGTTCGCCAAAAAATCAAGCGCCGCTCCAACCGTTCCAGCCCGAATCGGTGCGGCCATTCGTTGGCGAAACCGAACAGCAGCCGCCATCATGGAAAAGCTGATATAATACCCGGCTGCCGGGAGATGGGTCAGCAGACTCTCAGAAGTCGACATTTCTCCGGTCAACGAGTCCAGAAAGACGCGAAATCCAACGACTGCTGCTCCCGTGCTGGCGCCGATGACAAACGGCGAAAGGGAGCGAAAGGCGACAAGCCCGAGAAAAAAGACAGCGCTGCCGAGCGAGACGCGAAACGGGCTGTCAAACGGGTTCATTTTCATTTCACCGAGAAACGCGGCAGCCGAAAGCAAAAGCAAAAGAAGCCAAAGCGGTTCTTTTTTTGCTGGTGTCAGTGGACGTCACCGCCTTTGTGAAAGTCGTGAACGAATCTCCAATTCTATTATATAACAGGAAAGCGAAAACAACGGATGATTTTCGTGAAAAAATCTTCATTTCCCTTTTGGCGCCTCAACGAGTGATGGAAATGGACGCTCAGGGAGCCAGCGGTGCCGCGAATGGCAAGAAAAAACCGTATGCCCCAGCTGAAGAAGGGGATACGGTTTCCTTATCGCTGGTGGTATTCCAACCGGCGCGAAACGAGCGACAGCGAATAGTTGACGATAAAGTACATGAACGCCACCAGGATGAAAATCGGGATGACGAAATTGACGTTGCGGCCGTTAATGATTTGCGCATGGTTCATCAATTCCGGCAACGAAATGACAATGGCGAGCGACGTATCTTTCAATAAAGAAATGAATTGGCTGACGATCGGCGGAACCATGCGCCGCAATGCTTGCGGCAAAATGATGTACCATAGCGTCTGCCCATACGTAAGCCCCGATGAGCGCGCCGCTTCGATTTGCCCTTTGTCGATTGACTGCAGGCCGCTGCGGACGATTTCCGACAGCATGGCCGATTCAAAAATGACCAAGGCCGAAATGGCGGCATATAGTTTATCCAGCTTTAATCCAACTTCCGGAAGGGCAAAATACGTAAAGAAAATGATTAATAACAGCGGCAAATTCCGGATCGTTTCGACCAGCACGGCGAGCAGCTGGGAAAGCACTGGGATTTTCGTATAGCGAATGACCCCGATGACAATGCCGAAGATAAAACTCAAAACAATGGAAATGAACGCCACTTCCAACGTGACGAGAAACCCTTGAAGCAAAAACTTCAAATGGGCGGGCGCGTAAGCACCGGCAAAATCCATCATTTGGCCTCCTTTCCTACCGCGCCTTGAGCAACCGGCGCTCTAAGTAGCCGACGCCAAGGCTGAGCGGGATCGTTAAGACGAGGTAAAACAAGGCGACGAAAATATAAACGTCAAAGGTGACGAACGTTTTCGAGGAAATCAAGTCGCCGTAATACATTAAATCCAATCCGGCGATGACGCCAAGCACCGAAGAGTTTTTCACCAAGTTGATGAACTGGTTGCCAAGCGGCGGAATGACGATTTTCACCGCCTGCGGCAAGATGACGTAACGCATCGCCTGTAAGTAGGTCAACCCGGAGGAACGGGCCGCTTCCATTTGTCCTTTCGGAACGGCTTGAATGCCCGAGCGGATCGCTTCGGCGATAAAAGCAGCGGTATACACCATCAGTCCGAGCGTTCCGGCGGTAAACGAGTCAAACCGGATGCCGACGGCGGGCAAGCCCATAAAAAAAAACGAACACGATCAACACAAGCGGGATGTTGCGGATAAATTCCACGTACGCCGTTCCGACCCAATTGAGCGGGCGAATCGGCGCGATGCGGAAAATGGCGATGATGGTCCCTAAAGCCAAGCTGCCGATGAGGGCCAGCACGCTGGCCTTGATCGTATGGCCAAACCCTTGCATATACAAATCCCAATGTTCAACCAAAATGGAAAAGCGCAACAAAACAAAGCGCCTCCTTTCTTTGCGGAATCATAGCCCATCCTTTGGGCAAACAGGTGGGCGGATATGTTCCGCCCACCGTTTCGCCTGTTATTGTTGCGGCTTTTTGCCGATCCATTTTTCGTAGATCTTATCGTATTCGCCGTTTTCTTTAATTTCTTTCAAGTATTCGTTGATGACTTGCAGCAATTCTTTGTCTCCTTTGCGGACGGCGATGCCGTACGGCTCTTCCGTGAACGTTTCATCAAGGACGCGGTAGTTCGGATCTTGTTTCGCCATGCCCCAAAGCAGCGCGTTGTCCGTTGTCAGCGCATCGCCTTGGCCCGCTTTCAATGCAGTAAACGCTTCCGCGTAGTTTTCAAATTCAAGCACGTTGACTTGCGGGGCCGCTTTGCGGATGTTTTCCGCCGATGTCGAGCCTTTCGCCGTCAAGACCGTCATGCCTTTTTTCAAGTCTTTCACGCTGTTGATCGGGCTGTCTTTTTTCACAAGCAGCGATTGGCCTGCCATAAAGTACACATCCGAGAAATCGACTTCTTTTTTCCGTTCCTCGGTGATCGTCATCGTCGCGATGATCGCATCAATTTCCCCGTTGTTCAACATCGGGATGCGCGTTTTGGACGTCACTTCTTTCAATTCAATTTTGTTTTCATCACCGAGAATTTTTTTCGCCAGCCCTTTGGCAATATCAATGTCAAATCCTTCGACTTTTCCGGTTTCCGGGTTTTTCAACCCGAATAAGTTCAGATCGTATTTGACGCCAACAACAAGCTTGCCGCGTTGTTTAATTTTTTCAAGCGTATTGGCCGCTTCCGTTTTTTCTGACGATGTTCCGCCTTCCCCTTTGTCCGTCGTGCTGCAGCCCGTCAACGCGACAGCGCTCAATAAGGCCGTCAAGGCGACGGCGATCCACCATTTCCATGTTTTCTTTTTCATGAACAAAACCCCCTTTGATTGACCGGAATTAATGGTTTAGAATGCGGCTTAAAAACACGCGCGCCCGCTCCTCTTTCGGCGCCGCGAAAAACTCCTCAGGCGGCGCTTCTTCTAAAATGCGGCCTTGGTCCATAAAGACGATGCGGTCGGCCACCTCGCGGGCAAATCCCATTTCATGGGTGACGACAACCATCGTCATCCCTTCTTTCGCCAGCTGCTTCATGACATCGAGCACCTCGCCGATCGTTTCCGGGTCCAGCGCCGATGTCGGCTCGTCAAACAGCATGATTTTCGGTTTCATCGCCAACCCGCGGGCGATGGCGACGCGCTGCTGCTGGCCGCCGGACAGCGCGGACGGATAGGCGTTCGCTTTGTCTGGGATTCCGACTTTTTCCAAGTAATACATGGCGATCTCGTTCGCTTCTTTTTCGGACATGCCGAGCACTTTGCGCGGCGCCAACGTGATGTTTTGCAAAACAGTCATGTGCGGGTATAGGTTGAAATGTTGGAACACCATGCCGATATTGCGTCGCAGCTCGTTGATGTTGACGCCTTTGTCGTTCACTTTGACGCCGTCCACGATCAATTCGCCGCTTGAAATCGTCTCAAGCCGGTTGATGCAACGCACGAGCGTGCTCTTGCCCGATCCGGATGGCCCGATGATGACGACGACTTCCCCTTGGTTGATCGTCAAGTTAATGTCTTTCAACACATGAAAATCCCCGTAGTATTTGTTGACTTGGTGGAAATAAATCAATAGCCCCCCTCCTTTGTGACAAATTTGTGAATGTTTTTCGAATTCATTGTAAATACACACCTACGAAAATCTACGGAAATCTACAAAAATTTTGTGAACCGGAGAAAAATCGATGATGGAGGCAAAGAGACGGAAGCCGTTTTTTGAATAGTAAGGCAAATGTCTTTGCAAATCCGCAGTCGAGGATTATAATGGGACATGAAGAATTTGGCATTGATGGCCGCTGAAAGGAGAGGAAAACGCAAATGAAGTATCGAAAACTCGGCCGCACGGGGCTGAAAGTCAGTGAGATTAGTTTAGGCAGCTGGCTTACATATGGAAATTCGGTAGAAAAAGAAACCGCGATCCGCGTCATTGACAAGGCGTACGAACTTGGCATCAACTCGTTTGACACGGCGAACGTCTACGCGCGCGGGGAAGCGGAAAAAATCGTCGGCGAGGCGCTGCGCAAATATCCGCGCGAATCGTATGTCATCGCGACGAAAGTGTTTTGGCCGATGGGCGATGGTCCGAACGACCGCGGCCTGTCGCGCAAGCATGTGTTTGAGCAGCTCCATGCGAGCTTAAAGCGGCTGCAGCTTGATTATGTCGACATCTACTATTGCCACCGCTATGACAAAGAAACGCCGGTCGATGAGACGTTGCGCACGATCGACGACCTCGTCCGCCAAGGAAAAGTGCTGTATGTCGGCGTGAGCGAATGGACGGCCCAACAAATTCAAGAGGCGCTCGGCGTGGCCGACCGCTACCTGCTCGATCGGATCGTCGTCAACCAGCCGCAGTACAACATGTTCCATCGCTATATTGAAAAGGAAGTCATCCCGGTGTGCGAACAAAACGGCATCAGTCAAATCGTCTTCTCGCCGCTCGCCCAAGGGGTGCTGACCGGCAAATACAAGCGTGGCCAACAACCGCCAGCGGACAGCCGCGCTGCCGATCCGAAGGCGAACGCCTTTATCCAGCGGCTGCTGAACGATGATGTGTTGTCAAAAGTGGAACAACTCGAAAAAATCGCGGCTGAGCTTGGCATTACGTTGTCCCAGCTCGCCCTCGCCTGGGTGCTGCGCCAGCCGAACGTCGCCAGCGCCTTAATTGGCGCCAGCCGTCCGGAACAAGTCGAAGAAAACGTCAAGGCGGTCGATGTCGCGTTAAGCGAAGAAGTGATTGAGAAGATTGAGGGGGTTTTGGCGTAATCGAAAAATGGGGACAGGCTGACGCCTGTCTCCGTTTTCTTTTTTGATCCGTCCCGCATCGAAGGAGACTCCGTTTTCACGGGAGAGCGGAAAAGAATTGAGAGCGGCGATTGGATGATCGATTGACTTCTTTCCTTCTTCCTTCAAGCTGATCATAGACACGTTTGTGCTGGTGAACTACCCACCACCTACGCTTCGCTTAGAGATGGGGGCTTCAAGCGACTTGTGTGTGTTCGCCGAACGGTAAGCCACACACAAGAACCCTTTACGCT
>NZ_ATCO01000037.1:0-15905 GCF_000422025.1 Geobacillus sp. WSUCF1
TTTTTTTGTTTCCTGTTCGGCGAGGCGGGTGAGCAAGTCCAAGGACGATGGGCTGTGCAACGCTTGCTTTTGTTTTTCACGGCCGACCGCTTCGCTGTAAAACACGTGAGGAAACATAGCATCAGCGACATAGACGCTCTTGTACGGAGCGTACAGCGGGCAAATGGAGAAATAAAGGTCAAATAGCAGCTTCGTTCGTTTTACCGCATCGTTTTTCGGGTTTTTCATCAATGAAACAAGCAGAAAGCGAAAATCATCAAGCGGGAGGCCATAGTAGGCGCGGTCAAAGTCAATCATCATGACTTCGTGGTTTTCCGCCAATAAAAGGTTGTTGCTGTTGTAATCCCCGTGGCAAATGGCCTTTCGTTCTTTCGCTGTGCGGCAAAAATCAGCTAGATTGCTTTTTTCAAGCCATGCATAACTTTGATTCGCGATTCCAGCCATCTGTTCCATTATATGAGAAAGAGTGTCACCATGATCGATGGCCTTTGCCTGCTCCTCTAACTGTGCTGCTTTTTGCCGATGTGCGCTCAGCACGTCTTTTGGCTCCGGAAACGATGAAGGGCAGGGGCCGATCCAATCGGCAAACAGACTGTGAGCATGAAAGCGGGCGAGCCCTTCGATCCGTTGTTGGAAAGAGGGCTTCGTTCCGCTTGGGACGATGTAGTCCATCAAATAGTAGTAATGGCCTTTTCGGTGGATGTAATATTGGTCTGTTTTCGTTTGGAAGATTTTTGGGACATGAAATCCTTCTTGGTACAGCTTTGAATGAAGCAAAATCGGAAAATTCGTTTTGTCTTCGCTCAGCCGTTTCAGCACGTACCGTTCCCTCGTTTTTTTGTTTCGCACAAGCCATACTTTGTCGTTTTTCAGTTCCTTCATGATATCGACTTCAGTTCCAGTCAGGTCGTAACTGCTTAAAATGTCAAACAACAAGCGAGATCGTTTCGAAGCCAAGATCAGTTCCTCCTAGCATCTATTGTCGATTAGTAAAAGTGTATGTAATACGAGAAGCGAATGTATAGACAAGCGCACTAGTCAATGAGAAAACGGCGCCGCCAAAAAAATAAGCGCCGACCGCGCTGGTTGGCGTCAGCCGGCTGTGCCTTCTTTTCTAGCTATTCTTCCTCTTCATCTGTGTCGGCGGATGGAGCTGGCCTCATGGAGGCAGGGAGATCGATTGAGGTGATCGTGGCAGCATCGATCGTAAGCGAGCGCCCCCCCTCTTTATAAAAGCGGTCAACCAATAGCGAGACGCTGTTCGTCCGCGGCTCGAAGCCGAGAAAAAGCGCATTGTAATGCGTCTCGTTGGTGGTGTGCACGTTAACCTCAGTGTTGAGTGGAAGCGCGGCCAGCTGTTCGTAAAGAGCACGGGGAAGGCGGGGGCGGGTTGGGCGTCGGTTGAAAAAGACATGGTACATCGCGTCGCCTCCTTTCTAGTCTCTTGTGTTAAAAACCTATACTCCATCATATGATTGGCGTAGGAGAGCGTTTGGGTAAACGTCTGTACCAAAGAGAATTCGCTAGCTGCCAAATGGGAACGACAGAAGGCAATCGGTTTTTTGCGGTCATAATCATGGAAAGGGGAGGGGAGCATGGACGATCCGTTTTCATTTGTCCTTCTTTGTTTAGCCAGCTTTCGCCTGACACGGCTCATCGTATATGACGCGATCACCGCCTGGATTCGCCGTCCCTTTCACGAATGGACGGAGCAGGAGCTTCCGGACGGAAGCAAACAAGTGTTTCTTTCTTTCAAGGGAGGCGGGCTGCGTCGCTGGTTTGGCGAACTGCTGAGCTGCTACTGGTGCACGGGGATCTGGTGTGCGGCGTTTTGTTATATTGGCCTAATGCTTTGGCCGAATGTTTTTGAGCCGCTCATTATGCTTCTAGCGATTGCCGGCGGGGCGGCGATCATGGAGACGATCGTTAGTAAATGGTTGTCGTAAGGAGAAAGGCGGCTATTGAGGTCATGACACAGCCAATGAGGGATGCCGGCGGGCGTCGTTTTGGTCAAAAAATGGACAGCGAACCGGTGATGCTGGTTGGGCAACGTTCGCTGAAGGAATGGCCGGCGGTGTGGATGGAAGTCGTCAAGCCGTCGTCAGCCGGTGATGCAAAAACAGCCGCGCAGCTTGTCGGGATGACGTTGATGGAAGGAAACGTCCAACTGCTATTGTTTGAAATAGGAAATAGCGGAGCCGGCTCAAAACGGCCGGCCCAAACAGCAGGTGCGCCGCTGGTCGGCATGAAGGCGGAAAACGAGCGGGTCACCATTGAATGGCAATATGGTTGGCGGCAGGAACGCCCTTTGGCAGTTCTGCGCAATACACGAATCCATCAACCGTCAATGAGCGGGCATTGCTGGACGGGGGAACAGTGATTTCGAACTGGGAAAAGCGCCGCTCCTCGCTTGGTTCAAGCGGGGCGTCATAAAGCGGGGCAAGCCAGTATTCCCCGCTTTGCCGCACTTTTTCCCGCCAGTTTTCGTGGGTGAACATCCAGCTTTCCGCGCTATTGGAGATCAGCGTTTCCTGCTCGGCCCGTCCGCTGTTTGGCAAAACAATTTTCCCGCTGAGCACCGCCGTTTTTGGAGGCGAAAGGCGGAGACAGACAATCAAATGGTGAAGCGGCGCTGTTCCGTGATTGCGAATGATGAAATCGCCGATGATGGTCAGCTCCTCCTCATCAAGATGCGTCGGAACGACGACAGAATAGTGAAACAACGCTGACACGGCAGCAGCTCGTTCAAACGCTGGTGTCTGTGTCTCTTTTGAGGTGTTATATCGCGTTTCTTCCAGTGCAATTTCACACAACAGAAGCTGGCGTTCCAAGGCGGCGATTTTTTTCTTGTACGTTTCAACGTTGGTTGTTTCTGCTTCACGCAGCTTCTCTTTCAAATAGGCGCTGCGCATTTTTTCCTTGGCCAACTCGGCCTCCAGTTGCTGCACTTGTTGCCGGCATGAGGCTGCTTCTGACCGGTAGTGGATGATTTGCTGCTGCAGACGGAGATGTTGGTCGTTTTTGTTTTTCATACGGTTTCCACCCCTTCCATTCTCATCTTATGTATCCATTGCGGGTGCATGCCATATAAAAAAGGCTGTTGTTGGAACAACAGCCTGAACGGTGCAGGACGCTACATGGCCGGGAATACGTCCGGGCATTGCGGCGGGAATTTGGTTGTCGGGCAAAGCACGGCTTCGGCCAATTCTTCGCGCGGTTGGCAGAAACGAGCTTCGACTTCGATTTTGACATCAGCTTCCACTTGGACTTCAAGGCATAAGGTGATGGAAACATCAAGTTGTGCAAAGTTGTCTGTGCAGACTAGGCTCGTGTCGCATTCGAAGAACGAAATATGGCAGTTGAGCTGCGTGCCTTCTGGGGCGCACAAGATGAACGTTTGTGCTGTAGCGAACGGAATTGGTTTCGATTGGAAAATGACCGTGCCGGCTGGGCTGACAATTTGCACGACGACATGCCCTTTGATGAGCGCTTTGACTTTTTGCAGCGTCACCGTTTCCCCAGAAGGAAGGGTGACGTTTACGGACTGCCGGCCGTTTGGCTGCGTAATTTCCTGGCAAATCAATGCGTCCTGGTCAACGACCGAGTCGATCGGGTTTCCGTCGGCGTCTGTCAGGAAGCAGCGGATCGTCAAGTGTTGCGGGTTTGTATGTTGCGCTCCCAAAAAGTCGCAAATCGTTCCTTCCCGCCGGCAGTGATCCAGCGGGAAAAGTGCTTCCAAATCCTCGCCGCTGAAGCTGCGCAATGGCACATCGACTTGGCGCGTCACCCAGTCGTAAATTTTGCGCGTTCTGATGCATACTCTTTCTGTATCGCGACGGTGATGATGACTCATTTTTCTTCGTTCCTCCTATCGTTCAGTTGTTCCCCAACGCTTGGTGGTTTGGGACTACTGTATACTATGGAACGGATTAGGTAAATGTGTTGGGACAGATGCGGATTTTTGGTTGGTGGGCGCAGCCAGCGATGAATCAAAGGGGGAGATGTCGAATGATGAAAAATAAACATGGGGCGATGAACGAAAAGAGAAGGAGCACGGGTGAACAGCGGCTTGCTGAGCGAATGGCGGAACTGGAGCGCCGTCTGAAAGAGGTGGAAGCCGAAAACATTGTGTTAAAGGAGCTGGCTTACCAAAGCGCCAAGCGCTACGAGCAGCTCAAACAGCTGGAGAAGGAAAATGACGAGCTCCGCCGCCAGCTGCTGCAATCGCCATGGAGCGAAAAAACGGGCAAGGCAGATGAGGACGAACGGCCGGACAGCTGGTTTTTCCGCACACTGAGGCAAGAAAATGCCATCATGCCACACCCGGAGCGAAACGAAAAATGAGAGGCACCCTTGGCTCGCCAAGCCATACAATAGCAGTAGCCGCTCGCTTTTTCTCTCGCCGTTAGACATTGTTTGTTTTTATGCCGTTTCGATTAGAGACGAATCGTACGGAAATGGACTTGAACATAAATTGGTTGATCGGCGAGGGCTACACTTTTTCGGGATGGAGGGATGAGAAATGAAGAAGCCAACTCCGTCGAAACCGGTGACAAGGGTGCTTTCTTCGACAACGCAGCCTGTGCGGCGTCCGAGCGGATGCGGATGCGGTCGGCCAGCCGTCATCAAGAAGAAATAACGGAAATCTGTGAGAGATGCCTATACTTCGCTTCGCCTCCTTGCATAGTCTAACAGTGCAACTAGGCGAAAGGAAGGGGGGGAAGGGCATGTCGGATCGGAAAAAAGCGAAAGTGATTCATGTCGATAAATTGATCATTCATGCCGATGACATCGTCATTATGCCGCGCGGCCGCATCCGCGATCCGTGGTTGTTCCCGCACCGCGATGATACGGAAATGGAAGCCGTTGAAGATGTGCGGGACCGGGATAAGGAAGAACATGGTGAAGGAGGCCATGATCGAAACGAAGGAGAACGGAGACCGTTCTCGTGGATCTAGCCATAAAGCAAATGGGGGACGCAAACGGTGGAGCGTTTTAAAAATTACGGGCTTTGGCTGGCAATCGGATCGTTTGCCGTGATTGCGCTTGAGACATTCGGCGTCGACATTGATCTTGGCAAATATGAACAACTGTACCATGCCTTCTTAAGCATTTTGGTGATGGCCGGCATTTTAAACAACCCGTCGCTTGGCCGCGGTTATTCCGATAAAGTTGATAACAAGTCGTAAACCGCATGGGCGCCTGCAGAAGGCGCCCTTTTCGTGCCCGGAAAGGCTGGAAAGGCGGCAGAACGTTTTGCAGAAAATGACAATTATAATTTGGCGGCGAAAAACCATTCTAAACATTGTCACCACCAATCTTACACCATATAAGGAGGACATGAATCATGACGGTTGCAACACAAGTGAAACAAACATTGGCGGGGTTAAAATCGGCTCAAGCGAGCTTCGAAACGTTTGCTTTGCAAACCGAAAACCAAGCCGCGAAACAGCTTTACCAACAAGCTGCCCAACAAACGCAGGCGGTCATTGATTTGGTGAACTCGCGCATGCAAGAAATTCAAAACGAAGAGCCACAATATAAACAACAATAACCTTCGCAGAAGCGAATGGGATGGTTTAGGCGGAAAGGTTGGCACAGCACGCCAACCTTTCCCGACTTGGCGGAAATACATAAAAACGAATGGGTTGATGAAGATGAAAAAATGGTGGTTGGCGGCCGTCGTTGCGATGATCGCGGTCGGCGGCTGCGCCAAAGAAGAAACGGAACAAAAGCAATCGCTGCAAGGGGCAAACCTGCTGAGAACCCAAACGTCCGGGACGGCGAAACATGCGGAGCTGAACCAAGGTCCGGCCGAGCGGGCGGCCAGCTATTTGCGCGGGCGCGACGATGTTCGGGACGTGGTGGCGGTCAACAGCGGGGATCGGTTGCTCATTGCTTATCAAATTCCCCATATGAAGCGGTGGAGTCGAAAACAAATTGAGAAAGACATTGACCAAAAACTGCGCGACCTGTTTCCTGGCTATGACGTTGTTTCCTCGAGCGATTTGAAAATTTTTTGGAAGACGAAGGAATTAAAAGCTAACATGGACAATCGACGCTGGGATGAACGAAAAGTCAATCGGGAAGTCAGGCGCATTGAAAAGCTAAGCAAAGAGCAAACATAAGAGGTGTCATTATGGCGAATGAAAAACGGAAAAAGCTGACCCCGGTTCAGCAGGAATATCATTTATTCGAAAAAGAGCGGGAAACGAAGCGCCCTATCGTTCGCAACTGTGTTTGCGCGTTTCTCGTTGGCGGAATCATTTGCGTGATTGGACAGGCGATCTCTTATTTTTACATGTATTTTTTTTGACTTTACCGAGCAAACGGCAGGCAATCCGACGGTGGCGACGATGGTCTTTTTGTCGATGATTTTAACTGGGCTTGGCGTTTATGACCGGATCGCCCAATTCGCTGGGGCGGGAAGCGCCGTGCCGGTGACAGGGTTTGGCAACGCCGTCATCTCGGCGGCGATTGAGCACCGGACGGAAGGATTTGTGTTAGGCGTCGGCTCGAACATGTTCAAGCTCGCCGGATCGGTCATCTTGTTCGGTACGTTTGCCGCCTTTGTTATCGCCCTTGTCAAAACGATTGCGACCCAGTGGGGGGGATTGTAATGCTGAAAGGGCACCGCACATGGGTGTTTGCGAACAAGCCGGCAATCATCGCAACAGCGGCGGTCGGCGGGCCGTTTGAGGCAAACGGCCGCCTCGCGGAAGACTTTGATCTTCTTCACGAAGATTTATGGCTCGGAGAGGAGTCGTACGAGAAGGCGCACCGCGTGCTCATGGAGGAAGCAGCGTTTCAGGCGATGGAAAAAGCCGGCCTAGAGAAAGAAAACGTGCAATTTCTCATCGCCGGCGACTTGATCAACCAAATGACCCCGACAAGCTTTGCTGCCCGAACGCTCGGCATGCCGTATCTCGGTGTTTTTGGCGCCTGTTCCACTTCGATGGAAGGGCTGGCGCTAAGCGCTTTTATTACCAACTACGGCGGGGCAGATTATATATTAACCGGAGCCTCAAGCCACAACGCTGCCGTCGAAAAACAGTTTCGTTACCCGACGGAATACGGCGGGCAAAAGCCGCCGACGGCGCAGTGGACAGTAACGGGAGCTGGCGTGGCGATCGTCAGCCCGAAAGGGGACGGGCCGCGCGTGACCGCGGCGACGATCGGCCGCGTTGTGGATATGGGGCTTGCCGACCCGTTCAACATGGGTGGAGCGATGGCGCCGGCGGCGGTCGATACGATTGAGGCGCATTTGCGCGACATGCAAATCGATGCATCGTATTACGATTTGATCGTCACCGGCGATCTAGGGCGAATCGGACGCCAAGTCTCCCTTGACTTGCTGCGTCAGCACGGCATTGACATCGATGAAGAGCGCTACCAAGATTGCGGACTGCTCATTTACCGCGATGGGCAGCCGGTTTTGTCCGGCGCAAGTGGGGCGGCTTGTTCCGCCGTTGTCGTTTACGGGCATCTCATCAAACGGATGCGGCGCGGCGAGCTGAAGCGCATTTTGGCAGTCGCGACAGGAGCGCTATTGTCGCCGCTATCGTTCCAGCAAAACGAGACGATTCCATGCATCGCCCACGCGGTGGCGATCGAGTATGGAGGTGAGGCGTAGCGTGTTGGCTATGTTTTTTTGGGCGTTTGTCGTCGGCGGGCTGATTTGCGTGATCGGGCAAATTTTGATGGATGTGTTTAAACTGACACCTGCACATACGTTGACGATTCTCGTCGTCGTCGGGGCGATTTTGGATGGATTCGGTTTGTATGAGCCACTCATTGATTTTGCCGGCGCCGGGGCGACGATTCCGATTACGAGCTTTGGAAACGCGCTCGTTCACGGCGCGATGCAAGAGGCGGAAAAACACGGCATTATCGGCGTATTGACCGGCATGTTTGAAGTGACGAGCGCCGGCATCTCAGCGGCGATCGTCTTTGGGTTTATCGGGGCGCTCTTGTTCCGCCCGAAAGGATAGGAGGGATCTTCCATGACCGTTGCTTCGCAGGTGAAACAAACGTTGGCGAGCTTAAAAGGCATTCACGCTGGGCTGCAACAGCTGGCGCTCACTTCCCAGGATGAAACGGCGCAGCGGACGTTTCATGAAGCGATGCTTGCGACAGAGGAGATCATCGCGGACATCAAAGACCGGATCGGCCGGCTCGAGTTCGAAGAGCCGCAATACCACGGAAAGTAAGGAGCATGATCGATGCCTATATGGTTAGAAACCGCCATTCGTTCGATTTGCATTTTAATCGGGTTGTTTGTGATCACCCGCATTCTCGGCAAAAAGCAATTATCAAAATTGTCGTTTTTTGAATACATCGTCGGCATTACCGTCGGCGATATCGCTGGAACGATGTCGGTCGATTTAGGAATTTCGTTGCAAGAAGGCATCACCAGCATTTTGATTTGGTCGCTGTTTCCAGTGGCTGTCGCTCGTCTCTCGCTGCGCAACAAGAAATTTCGCGATTTTGTCGAGGGCAATTCCACGGTTTTTATTAAAAACGGCAAAATTTTAGAGGAAAACTTGAAACGGGAGAAATATACGGTTGACGAGCTGCTCGAACAGCTGCGCAAAAAAGATGTGTTCCGCGTCGCCGACGTCGAGTTTGCGGTGCTTGAGCCAAACGGCGACTTGAACGTGTTGCTGAAGCGGGAAAAGCAGCCGCTCACCGTCGGAGATGTGTTCCCAAACCCACCGCGGGAAAAAGAGCCGCAAACGGTCATTATGGACGGCATGATTTTGGATGAGCCACTCGCTACGATGGGGCTTGGCCGCGGCTGGCTGAAGGAACAGCTTGACAAACAAGGAGTGGCGATTGAAAATGTGTTTCTCGCCCAAGTCGATTCATACGGACAGCTGACGATCGATTTGTACGATGATAAGATCCAAATTGCCGAGCCGCAGGAGAAAAAGCTGCTCTTGGCCGCGATGAAAAAAGTGCAGGCTGATCTGGAGCTGTATGCGTTGCAGACGAATTCCGAAGAGGCGAAGGCGCTGTATGAACGAAACGCCGCAGAAATGGCAGAGCTTGTGCAAAAAGTCGAACCGCTCTTGCGAAACTGATGACACAGGAGGAAAAGACGATGGAAGACAAACGGACAAAAACGACGGATGAGGAAATTCAAATCCAATTGAAAACGAACGACCGCTCCGAGCGGACGCGGACGACCGATGAGGAAATTTTGATTGAATTGATGTTTGACAGCCCGCAGCTGACGCGCCAGCCGAAAGACTACGACGAAATCGAATATTGACGGCTTCCGTTTCCACAATCGGCGATCCATAAGGAGCTGTCTGTTCATTCGCATTGGCTGTCCGGGAAGGAAAACTTCCTTCTCGGACAGCCTCTTTTTGTTGCCCTTCTTCTCTGGCGACGCAAGGGCGCCGCCCCGCCTTACTCCGGCAGAGACTGCAAAAAGGCGCGCACCTCTTCCGGCGTTTTGGCGTCAGCGCTGTGCAGATGAGCTATTTTTTTTCCGTTGCGGAAGACCAGCAGGCTCGGGATGCCAAGCACCTGGTATTTCTCGCCAAGTTCCGGAAACTGGTCACGGTCGATTTCAAACCAATCATATTGTCCATAGTCGCGAACGATGTCATCGATGAACATATTGAGGCGCACGCAGTCCGGACACCAAGTTGTGTAAAACTTCATAATCGCTGGCTTATCGCCGGAAATGGCCGCCTCGAATTGCTCAGCTGTTTCAATCTGTCTCACATTCGTTCCCTCCCTTTCATGTTGCCGTTCATCTTTACTTTACCATATGGCAAGGCAAAAAAAGAACGGGGACGCCTTCACCTCGGGCAGTCGTTTTTGCATACAACAGTAAGAAAGGGGGGGAAAGTGTGAGCAAAGAACTGGAAAAGGCGCTCGAAGGTTGGGTGGCGTCACGCAAAGAAGGGCATGAAACGTTCATCCGCCTGTTTGAACAATGGGGAAAGGACTTTAACAAACAGCTGCAAGAAATCGAAAAATTGAACAATGGATTTTTAAAAAGTGTGCAAGGCAACTTAGACTACATCGAGCAATGGTTTGCGAAGAAGGAGCGGGAATTTGCCGAGCTGTTCCGCCGATTTGGATGACAAAATGCCCTTGCGCCCATACGTCTTGATGCGCGGATGAATACGATACAGTAAACAAAGAAGGAGGTGCATCATGATGGGCTTCTGCGGCTATGGATTTCCGTACTACGGCTACGGCTATGGCGGTGGCTATGGCGGTGGCTATGGCGGTGGCTTTGTGCTGATTGTCGTGTTGTTCATTTTGTTGATTATTGTCGGCGCGGCATTTGTCGCCTAACGGAAAAAGCGAATGGGATACGGGCCGTTTCGGCGCCACGGAGCGGCTCGTATTTTTCTTTCCCTAATTTGATGCACGCCGAGGCGGGAGCATCATACGATATAGCAGGGAGAAGGAGGCGGAACGATGGATCAGCAATTTTTTAAAAACATCGAAAAGAAAACAGGTGTCAATATGAAAGACGTTTTTGAGCTCGCCAACTCGCTGCAAAACGCCAATTTCAGCGACGAAAAAACGGTGCGCCAAGTGGTGAAGCGGGTGGCGCAAATCGCTAATCGAAAAGTGCCAAAGGAGCTCGAAGACCAAATCGTCAAGGCGATCGTCCATAACGGCAAGCAAATTGATTTCAATACGATTGCCAATATGCTGAACAACAAAAAATAAGCGAAAGGGAGCTTGCGTGCGCACAGCTCCCTTTTTTGCCCTCTCTGCCTAAGCAAAAGAAAAGGTTTCTACAGATCCCCCAGCACTTGATGCCATGTAGGCGCAGGACGCTCAATCAGCTGGTTATTCGAGCGATTTCACCATCGTGACATGTGGGATGCCAGCGTCCATAAAGACACCGGAGACGGTCGTGTAGCCGAGCTTTTTGTAAAACGGTTCCGCGTGCGTCTGGGCGTTCAGTTTCGCCGTTTTCGCCCCTTTTGTTTTCGCCAGCTGTTCGATCGCTTCCATCACCATCCGTCCGGCGCCGCGGCCGCGGTAGGACGGCAGGACGCAAATGCGCTCGATTTTGCCGACGCCTTCGTCAATGAAACGGAGTCGCCCAGCACCGACCGGTGTTTGGCCATCATACAGGACGAGGTGGAACGAGTCGTCCTCGAATGCGTCGATTTCCTCGTCTTCCGGCACGTTTTGCTCCTCAATGAATACGAGCCGGCGGACGCGCAAGGCGTCTTCGTACAAAGCGCGATCTTGCGTTGTGCCAATCGCAATGTTCATCTCAGACCGTTTCCTTTCCTCCGACGATAAACGTTTCATAGACGGTCCACGAGCCGTTTTCCAGCTGATAGAGAAGATGGAAGCGGTCGACGGTCTCCTCGAAGTGCACATCTTGCAGCTTCAGCTGGCTGTAGACGTCCGCATATTCTGCGCCCGGCAAATCGCGGCCGATCGTAATGTGAGGTACGAACACAAACTCCGGCTTTCCGGCGAACAAGCCGCTGTGCAGTTGTTCATGAAGGCGCTCGAGCACGTCGTTTGGCTCCACCTTCAAATAAATGATGTTGCTTGTCGGATAAAACGAGCTGAATTTCGTCACTTTGATCGGAATGGGAGGTGTTTCCGCCGCAATGCGGCGCAACTCTTTCGCCATTTTTTTTTATTTGCTCCTCATCCGCTTCAAATGGGTATTTCAGCGTAATATGCGGCGGGATGAGGGCGTAATGGCTGTCGTACCGTTTCCGGTACGAGTTGGCGAAGTCCTGAATCCGTTTTGGCGGAAAGATCACAATGCCGTACTTCATTTTGTTTTCCCTCCTTGAACCAGTTCTTTTTCCACGCACAGGAAACGCACGGAATGGATGCGGCGGCTTCGACATCTTTGAAGTTGCTCCGTTTTGTCCTATAATGATAAAACAGCGGCTACGGCTCGGGGGACATCCGGCTGCCAATACGTCCACGCATGGCCGCCTTCGAACTCATGGTACGTATAAGCAAACCGTTTTTCCATAAACAAGTCCCGCGCCATTCGATTCGGGGTGATAAAATCGCGCACATGGCCATCCGTCGTTTTCACCGCTGTTTCCTCTGTGCCAACAGAATGGTAAAGCGAAAGGAGCGATGGATCGCGGAATGAGCGGATGCGCGCCAATACCGAGTCATCGATATAGGGGGACTGCATGGCGATTTTCCCAAATGTATGCGGATACAACAACCCGGCTAGAAGCGACACCGTTCCGCCGAGCGAATCGCCGATCAGCGCCCGGCCTTTGCCCATTTGGTATGTCGGCAGTTCGCGGTCCAAAAACGGGACGAGTTCATGGGCTAAAAAACGAAGGTATGCTTCGTGCTTTCGGCCTTCCGGGTGGTATTTCTCGTAGCGGTCGTTGACGTTCCGATACGGGATGCCGACGACGATCGTCCGGTCGATTGTTCCTTCTGCCATCAGCGTTTCGATGACGGTTTTCATTTTTCCATACATAAAATAATCTTTGCCATCTTGCGCGATTAATAAAGAATATTTGTAAAGCGGCGAAAAATTGCTTGGCAAGTAGACGAGCAGTTCGATTTCTTCTTGCAGCTCTCCGCTGTACAACTTGCAGTCGCGCATCGTTCCTGTTGCTGTCGCCATGACCATCCTCCATGAAAGCGTAAGTTCATCTGTTATTGTAACATATTTGCGCCAAAAGATGTTAACGAAGGGCTCGAATTTTTTGCGAATTTGCCGAATCGTGCCATTCACAAAAAAAATGGCTTGCAAAAACGGGGGGAATGCGCTACATTTTTTATTAAAATTAGAAAAATTGAATACGCGTCTCATTCTTATCAAGAGAAGCGGAGGGAACTGGCCCAATGAAGCTTCAGCAACCAGCCGCCCGGCGGCCAGGTGCTAAATCCAGCGAATTGAGCATTCAATTCGGCAGATAAGAAGAAGCATGACCCCATGTGTATGGAAAAGTCTTCTTCTTAGAAGACTTTTTTTATTTACTCAAGCGGCCGCTCCCTCAACCGAGGGGCGTCGAGGATCAAGGCCCTCGGCCGCTGCCCGACAGACAGCGGCGCTTCGTTGGGCGTCAAATGGTCGGCCGTTGATCCATGATGGAATTTTCAGCAGAAGGAGAGAGATGAGATGGAGAAACTGGAGACGTTGTTAGCGCAAATTGGCAACCGGAGCGAAACGGTGACGGGGACGGTCAACCCGCCGGTTTATTTTTCCACCGCCTACCGCCATGCCGGCATCGGAGAGTCGACTGGGTTTGACTACATCCGCACCGGCAACCCCACGCGCAAAATCGTCGAAGAAGCGATCGCGAGACTGGAAGGCGGCGACCAAGGCTATGCGTTCAGCTCCGGCATGGCCGCCATTCAGACGGTGCTCGCCTTGTTTGAGAGCGGAGACGAGTTTCTCGTATCGGCCGACCTTTACGGCGGCACGTACCGCCTGTTTGAGCGCGGCTGGCGCAAGTACGGTCTTGGGTTTCATTACGTTGACTTTGCTGACCTCGATGCAGTGGAAGAAACGATAACGGAAAAAACGAAAGCCATTTTCTTGGAAACGCCGACGAACCCATTGATGCAGGAGACGGATATTGCCGCTGTCTCCGCGCTTGCCAAACGGCATGGGCTTTTGTTGATCGTTGACAACACGTTTTATACACCGGTGCTTCAACGCCCGATCGAACAAGGCGCCGATATTGTCATCCACAGCGCCACGAAATATTTAGGCGGCCATAACGATGTGCTGGCTGGCCTTGTCGTCGCCAAGGGCGAGGAGCTCTGTCAACGCCTGGCCGAGTATCAGAACGCCATCGGCGCGGTTTTGTCGCCGTTTGATTCGTGGCTGTTGATTCGCGGGATGAAAACGCTGGCGCTAAGGATGCGCCAGCATGAAGAAAACGCCAAGCGCATCAGCGCCTTTTTGCGCGAACATGAAGATGTCACCGATGTGTTGTATCCGGGAAGAGGCGGGATGCTGTCGTTCCGGATTGCCGATGAAAAGTGGGTGAACGGGTTTTTAAAAAGCTTGCGCCTCATTACGTTCGCGGAAAGCCTGGGCGGAGTCGAAAGCTTTATTACGTACCCAGCGACGCAGACGCATGCGGACATTCCTGAGGAAATCCGCATCCAAAACGGTATTTGCAACCGGCTGCTCCGTTTCTCGGTCGGCATTGAGCACGCTGACGATTTGATCGCCGACTTGGCGCAGGCGTTCAAACACATGAAAGAGGTGTAAGCGATGGAACGGGAATGGTCGTTTTCAACGAAACTGCTCCATAATGAATGGAAAGTCGATCGCCACACGGGAGCGGTGAGCGTGCCGATCCAGCATGCCTCCACGTTCCATCAGTTCGATTTCGATTCATTCGGCAAATACGACTACAGCCGCTCCGGCAACCCGACGCGCGAGGCGCTCGAGGAAACGATCGCGGCGTTAGAAGGCGGCGTGCGCGGATTCGCCTTCGCTTCTGGCATGGCGGCCATTTCGACGGCGTTTTTGCTCTTGTCCCGAGGCGACCACGTCCTCGTGACTGAAGACGTCTACGGCGGCACGTACCGGATGATCACGGAAGTGTTGACCCGCTTTGGCATCGAGCATACGTTTGTCGATATGACCGATTTAAACGCAGTGGCCGAAAACATCCGACCGAACACGAAAGTCATTTATATGGAAACGCCGTCCAACCCATTGTTAAAAGTGACCGATATTCAAGGCGTCGTCAAACTGGCGAAAGCGCACGGCTGTTTGACGTTCTTGGATAATACGTTCATGACGCCGGCGCTGCAGCGGCCGCTTGACCTTGGCGTCGATATTGTCCTTCACAGCGCCACGAAATTTTTAGCCGGCCATAGCGACGTCGTCGCCGGATTGGCCGTGGTGAAAGATGAAGAGTTGGGAAAAGAGCTGTACAAACTGCAAAACGCATTTGGCGCTGTCCTTGGCGTCCAAGATGCGTGGCTTGTGCTGCGCGGATTAAAAACGCTCCACGTCCGGCTGAAGCAGTCATCTGAATCAGCGGCCGCCATCGCCCAATATTTGGCTTGTCACCCAAAGGTCGAAGAAGTGTATTATCCGGGGCTTTCGCACCACCCAGGCCATGACATCCAGCGCCATCAAGCGGACGGGTTTGGCGCCGTGCTGTCGTTCCGCTTGGCCGATGAAGAAGCGGCCCGGACGTTCGTCCGAAACGTCCGCTTGCCCGTGTTCGCCGTCAGCCTTGGCGCGGTCGAGTCGATTTTATCGCACCCGGCGAAAATGTCGCATGCGGCCATGCCGAAAGACGAGCGACTCCGCCGCGGCATTACCGACGGCTTGTTGCGGCTGAGCGTCGGGATTGAGGATGTCAACGATTTGATCGCCGATTTTGAGCAGGCGTTGTCGTTTGTTCAGGAGCGGCCGTCAGTTTCAACGCCATAGCCATCAGCCCGCCAAGCCTTCACAGCTTGGCGGGCGGGTCAAGATGCCGCTGAGGTTGACAACAGCTTCTCCTCTTGTAAGTGTTTCAAAAAGAGGTCGACGAGTTCGCTGTCCCACTGCGTTCCCTTTCCTTTTCTCAAGATGTCCGCCGCTTGACGAATATCCATGCCTTTTCGGTACGGGCGATCGGAAGTCATGGCGTCAAATGCATCGGCCACGGCGATGATTTTGCCAAACAACGGAATGTCATCACCTGCCAACCCATCTGGATATCCCTTTCCATCTATGCGTTCGTGATGGGAGCGTATGCCGGCTAGAAGCGGTTCGATCGGTTCGATCGGCCTGACTTCCCGCAAAATGGCCTCCCCAAGGGCGGGGTGTTTTTTGATCCGGGCAAATTCATCATCGCTTAGCTTTCCCACTTTAACTTCCCTCCGAAAGAAGTCTCCTACTTCTAAACGTGAAGGTGCGCCAGCACCAGTGAAAGTGGGAGATGAATTTCGGTTGGCGT
>NZ_ATCO01000038.1:0-50205 GCF_000422025.1 Geobacillus sp. WSUCF1
GGGTGCGAAATGTGAGTTGTTAGGGTGCGAAATGTGAGATTTCACGAGGCCTTAAAAAATAAAACTGACAGCCATGTTGACATGACTGCCAGTTTCAGAAACAATTCCCATCCATTTAGAAGTGTTGATCATCCTTGTTGTTGGATCACTGATGCGATTGTCAGCCTCCGGAATGGCATCATACAGCGCCGGGTCAATATCATGAATGGAGCCGTCAGCCATGGCTTTGAACACCTCGTCTTCGCGCCCAAACGAATCCATCACCTTCGCTTTCGCATATTTAGCCTTCGGATCCTGTTCGTCGTGAGCAAGCTGGAGATGCGCCACGGTCGTTCCATCTTTGTTTTTGCGTGTCACCTGTCGTATGTTCGGGAGGGGGGCGAAAGGTGAGTCAAATGAAGTAGCGTCCCGCTTCAACCCAAGTCTTTCACGTTATCATCATAACACCTCTAAACCAAAACGTTGTGCCATCTTTTTGCCGAAATGGCGCCTTTATTGATTTTGTTCAATCAAAAAACGAGCAGCCGGTTTCTTATTTCATCCTTGGAAACCGACTACTCTTCATTATCCTCTCCAATCGATACACGTGAGTTCTTTGATAACCAACTTGCCAATTTCTTCTGACATACTTCCTTTTTGGCAACTTTGATACACATTTCAAATAATTCATCATCCGAAACAATTAACTCATAGCCATTCTTCATTAGGAAAGAATATGCAGCCATCACCACTGTTCGCTTGTTACCATCTGAGAAATAATGTCCTGTTGCTATAGCTATCATATAAACAGCAGCCTTTTCAAATTAAGGAAGGATACTGTTCTTCTCCGAACAAAATTGTGAATGGCTTTTGACATACATATTCAATCATGCCAGGGTCTTTTTCCCCAGGTAACCCTCCATAGCGACGCAACATCTCATCATGGATGTAGCGCAACTCTTCAGGATAAAGTCTTTCTATCATCTCAGTTTTTAGCTAACTTTTCTAGCGCTTTATCATAGCGCTTAATCCCTTGTTTTAAAATGGATTGAATTTTACGTGTATCGATGTTCTTTTTCTTCTGATTCAATTCTTTCTGCAACAGGTCCATTTCTTCTTCCCTCTTCCAATCGTACATGCTATCACCACCCCTAAAACAATATACGGTAACAGCATGTCCCTGATTACTTTTAATTATAATCGATCATGATCTCAAACGCCACGGAATTTGCCCAACCTCCTGTTCTTCATAAACATCCACTTGCCCATTCCATGCATTTTATCTTTCGGTTTGCTTCGAATAATGCTGGATACATCCACCGTCGTCAGCTTCCGATTTCCGATCCGATAGCTCTTTTTGTTGAGTCCCTGCACTACTTTCGTGACGCTTTCCAACTGCACATACAAATACACCGCTTCTTCTTCCGTCGTTGTCGATATGTAGCTTTCAATCATCTGAATGTATTCTCGCAAATATTCGCCCGGTGGACGAAACGGATCGCTATGGCACAAGCGTTTCTCCAACAAGAGACGGCCTAACTTTTTTTGTCCGCTGGAGCCCTTTGAAGAGAAAACCTGCCGGATTCGGCGAAGCGAACCCTTGACCAACCGAACACCACCAAAAGTAAAATGCGGTAAAGGCAAGGGCAGCTTTTTGATTACCTTCTTTTTTGTCCCCGTCGCCCTTGACGACTCTTTCTCGCCTTTGGCGGGTGTTGGTCAAGGGCGAATCCGGCTCCAAGGATGTCTCGCGACGCTCAATGAGATGGCCTGTGTGGAGTTTTCATAGAACTTTTGACGCTACCCTGTTTAGCTCGTTGAATACCCGTTCAATCTCGCGGTGAAGTCAATATATCGAAATAAGGATGTTAAAAGTGGATCCATTTCATAAGACCATGCATGTTCTTTGTTTAAAATTGGAAATCATGATGGTGTCCACCTCTTGGTAGTTGGTTTTGGTCACTGTATATGATTTACAAGGTGGTGGATCTTTTTATGTGCATTTATGCATCATTATGCGTTTTGCAACACGTTCTTAATAAGAAAACAGCACATTCTTTTCGATTAGTGTCTTTTCGAGCCTTTTAAATTTTTTAATTGATTCCTCTGATGACCGTTTACCAATTTCAATTACCAATGCCTCTATCAACGCAACAAGGGGAACTATTGAAAAATGTTCTTTGCTAACTTCTACTCTCAGTGTCACAGACGCGCATGAAATAACCGGACATGAAATATAGTCAGTGATCAATATAATATCATTGCCTAACTCATGGGCTAGTTTTACCGCTTCGATAACCCGGTTAGTATATGGTTCAAATGCAAAAGCCACTAAAATCTCATCTTTTTCAAATTGCAAAATCCTATCATAAATAACCTCCGTATCATGACTTAGTTGCCTTATCTTTGGATAAAATTCTCCAAGCAATTGTTCAAAATATAATGCAGTTGCTTTGTAAGGCCGGGTACCCAACACGTTGATATGGCTTGATTTTTCCATGAGATCAATCGCAACCCCAAAGTTCTCCATTAAACTAGAGTCCAAAGATTTGTTTAACAAATTTACCGATTCATTCCAAACTTGTACTAGGGTGGGGGCTTCCCCTCCCCATTTTCTAATATCTTCAATGGATTTTTTTAATGTCCACTTTGATTCGAAAGAGAATGATTCATCGTAGAGATCTTTTCGCAAGTCATTAAAATTTTCGTAACCTAAGGCATTGATTGTTCTCATTACAGTTGAGATCCCAACTTTGGCATTATTGGCAAGTTCTTTAATTGTCATCAAGCCTATTGATTGATAATTTTTTAAAATATAATCACATAACTGTCTTTGTTTTTTTGGCAAGGACTCTTTAATATGAACTATTTTATCAATTGTTGTTTTTGAATTATCTAATTCCATTTATATCCCTCCTCGTTTCCTTATCAATGATCTGTCAACATTGTCGATCTACCTTGAGTCCATTATATAACATGTTCAAAAAAAACCTAATGAAAACTCTATTTCGATAGTTTTGAACCCATTTTCGCAAATGACAAGGGACAAAATGGTTCGCCCCATCGTGGGCAGACTCTCATGTCATGATCACTACGCCAAAAAGACAAAAAACGGTATGTAAACGGACTCTGCTCCATAACGGATCAAGAGTTCCCGTATACATACCGTCACACATTGGCTTAATCAAAATCATGGATGACTAGATTACCTTAATCCAAATAATCACATAATTTTCAGTCAATAATAAAACGGTTAAATTCCTTGGTGAATATCTACTCCCATATTACTGCTTTTTTTATTGATGGAACTTGCCTCTTCTAAACTCATATTCTTTGTTTCCGGTGCCATGATAAGCGAGATGACAAAACCGATGAAAAACAATGCACCACAAATATACAATGTAACTGCCAACCCATAATTCGCCAAAATAGATGGGAAAAGGAACGTACCTACAGAAGAAGCGAAACGGCTTACGGCTGTAGCAAATCCCACTGCCGTACCTCGAATATGGGTTGGGAAAAGCTCATTCGGGTAGATCCATTCATGCATGCCCATTGCGTTATTGAATATTCCATAAATAATAAAGAGCACAAGGACAAAAACAAATGGCATATCCGATCCCGAGAATGCTCCTAGTATGAATAAAGAGATGGAAGATACAAAAAATGGCCAAATAAGCGTCGGTCTTCTGCCCCACTTTTCAACTAAATAAAGAAAAGGAACCAAGCCTGCGAGATAGAATATATTAATAATTGCTGATCCCAGATACTCCTTTGCTCCATCGGCGAAACCAAATTCTGCGAGGAT
Source organism: Geobacillus sp. WSUCF1 (assembly GCF_000422025.1). Lineage (NCBI taxonomy): Bacteria > Bacillati > Bacillota > Bacilli > Caryophanales > Anoxybacillaceae > Geobacillus > Geobacillus sp. WSUCF1. The sequence goes on from NZ_ATCO01000038.1 coordinate 3,788, forward strand.
CTCAGGAATATAAGTACCTATTCCAAAGGTCGGGATAACTTGGAGTGACCAGAAAACTGAAACGAAAAATGTCCATTTTCCATTCCCATTTCGAAATATATCAAGGAAAGAGGTTTTCGCTTTGGTCACTGGTTCGACTGACATGACCACATGCTCTCCGAATATTCTCTGGATAATAGCGTTTGCTTCTTTTTCCTTACCTTTGCTAGCTAACCAACGAGGAGACTCTGGCATATTTAAACGTGCGAGGAGCAAGAAAAGTACTGGGACTGCACTACTTGCAAGCATCCATCTCCAGCTTGTATCACCGATAGAAAGCATAAAGTATCCGATCAAAAAGGAACTAGCGTAACCAACATACCAGAGCGAATTAATTCCTCCAAGCAGGGCACCGCGATTTTTTTTCGGTGAAAATTCTGCCATCAAGGCTCCTGCAATCGGGTAATCTGCTCCTACCGCAATCCCTAAAATAAATCGTAAAATAATCAACTGTACAGGATCTTTAATAAAAAATTGTAGTATTGACACGACAAGCATGACAAACATATCGATGAGAAACATTTTCTTCCGGCCAATAAGGTCTGTAAGATAGCCCCCGATTATTCCACCGACAAACATTCCTGCAAGAGTAGCTGTTCCAAGCAGGCCCATTATGGTTAAAGACATATCGAACTGAGTCTTCATAACAGAAAGGGCTACCCCAATAATTCCAATAATATACCCATCGAGAAATGCACTTCCAGCGGAATAGGCAAACATTTTATAATGAAATCCACTTAATGGCATTTCCTCCATAGTACGTACTGCTGCTTTCATCAAATCTCCCCCTTGCGTACTTGTGGTTACTTTACAAATATCAAACCGTGTTATTGGTAAGCGTTTTCAAATAAAATTATGTTTCATGTTTCTCCCCTTTATAATAGCTGGGATCACTTTCACTATTCATTTTTGAATGATCGCCGGAATGACATGGCCTAGTTCACTCTCCCATCGCCTCAACTGATACACTGATTTCTGCTTCGCAAACAACTGTTGCCTATTGGGCGATGGGAGAAGATAAATAGTTAGGTAAAAGTCACAAGGATTTCTTTCTTTTATAAGATTTCTTAACATCACGTTGAGAATAACAGTAAAAACCCGTTTTTCCAAACTGTAAGATTGGCTAGGAATAGATGAATCTTCATAAGCCAAACAGCTACATAGGAATTTTAATCACAAAAATGGAGATATCATACATCAAATCCCCGTCATTCTAAATGCCTTTGAAGCTTCATTACCGATGTTCACAGCTTCAGTTCCTAGAAAACTCAAAATATCCTGTGCTGCACTAAAACCAGTTTGAATAGCTGTTTCCGTATAAAAGGTACCTAAGTAGTCTCCAGCTAGGTACAATCTTCCAGAAGGTCGCGTCAGAATAGGCTGAAGTTTATGGCGACCAGGAAAAACGTAAGCGGATCCAAGAGGGAAACGACTTACACTGGCTTCTACTACGTGACGGCTGAATCCAGGGAATATATCATCAAGATCTTTTAGATACCTTTGGATGATTTCTTCATCTGTTTTGTCTAGAAGTTGACGCCCTCTATCCGCTGGTGAGAAGACCATAAAACTACTGCCTGGTTGTCTAACGGTTTCAAAAGAACGTATAAGATTAGAGCTATGAATTAAAATATCAAATGATCTCTTAGGTGTGGCGATGGAATATACGTTATCCCAAATTTGCGGGCCCGTTTCATTAGTCAAAAATGCGGCACTAACGTGAGGCCCGTATTTTATTTGATCAAGAGCTGCTCCAACTTCAGGGTCGATATTGACAGCGATTTTGCGTGTAATAGGAGCAGGAGTTGCAAGAATCGCATAGCGTGCTTCCTCTTCGTGAGAAACTCCATTTTGGGTGTACCGTACGACGACAGAGTTTTTTTTTCTGTTCTACTTCCTGAACAACAGCACCAAGTTGTATCCGGTCACCTAGTGCTGCCGCAATAGTATCTGTAAGAGTGGACGGCCCACCAACGATATTTCTAGAAAGCCCTTCGCTCTTGTTCCATATTAAATGAAAGTATCCTACTCCAGCCCCTGCAGTTATTTGTTCCGGATTCCCGGTAGAACGGCTAACCGTTGGACGAAAAATAGCGTCAGCATCTTCTGGTAATTCACCCACAAAATCAGTAAAAGTACGGTCGCCCAAGAAATTATAAATCCGTTGCTGATGAATTCGATAATCTTCCCCCGGACGTCGCGTAGCGATCTTTCCGTACTTCTTAACTGCAAGACGAACCTTTGCCCCCGCCCGTATTAAAGCAAAACGAGAAGACCATGACATAGGAATTCTAAAAGGATACCATTCAACTCGTCCATCGACTAAGATTTTTCCATTCATCGCCATTGCCGTCACAACTCCAGGGACCGGCAAAGCATCTATCCCTACGGAACGAAGCAAAGCGTCAGTGGCGGTATTAGGACCGGCAAATACGTGTCCTCCCCAATTTAGCCAGTAATTCCCCCGACGTTCTGATTTAATTCTCCCTCCTACACGCTTTTCCGATTCCAATAACAAAATATCGCGAAATCGAAGACGCCATGCGGCAGACAAACCAGCAAGCCCACCACCTACTATAATTACATCTTTCATTGGAGTTCCTCCTAATGCTTCCTATTTACCTGATTTTATTTAATTTCGTTCAAATCTTAGTTCCCCTAACTTATCTAATATCGTTCCAATTTTTAATTTGAATTTTTCAGAGGCAGGCACTAATGGTAATCTACTTGGTCCACCTGATAATCCGAGAACTTCTAGGCCTGCCTTAACTGTTCCAGGAATAGGTTCTTCTTCAATAGCATCGTATAACTCTAATAGTTCCTGATTTAACTTCATCGCTTCCTTCAAGTTGTTTTTATTTACAATTAAATCGTATAACTTTGCTAATTTTTTCGGAACCAAGTTGTGGACTACCCCAACAGCACCATGTCCCCCTAGTGCTAAAGTAGGTAAGATCAAATGTTCAAATCCAGTCAGCACTTTAAAGTTTGGATTGTCTTTTACTAATGCAATAAGTTTAGAAGTATGGATTCCATCAGCAGTGTTTTTAATACCGACAATTCCATCTATTTGACTTAATTCATAGATTAGTTCCGGTTCAAGCTCAACTCCTGTGGCATCTGGATAATGGTAAATGACAATTCCAATGCTAGAGTTCTCTGCTACTGCCTTGTAGTGGTCAATAATTCCTTTTTTGCTAGTTTTCATATAATAAGGGGTGATGACCAAAGCACAATCTGCCCCAACTTCAGCTGCGTATTGGGTGAGCTCAATCGTATCTTCTGTTCTATGGCATCCTGTCCCTGCCATAACAGGTAATCTACCATTTGATTTTTCACACACAAATTTAATTACTTCTTTTCTTTCTTCCATGGTCATTAATGAGTATTCTCCAGTACTTCCCCCCACTAAAAGACAGTTCATCCCCCCGCTTATCAGGTGTTCTATTAGTTGCTCCAGCCCATTATAGTCTATACTGTTGTCCTCTTTCATCGGCGTAGGTAAAGCCGGGATCATTCCGAAAGGTTTATACATTTTTATCCCCCCTAGTTTAATTTCTTAATTCAATAAATTCTGCAAATTCATAACAATTTGCCTTTGGATATATATTACTAAACAAACGGAACTTTGTAAATCATTTTTTATAAAAAGGAACATTTATGTTCATAGATTTATTTTTTTTAATTTTCAAATCATAAAAAAAGAAATGCTTAGCCGCAGCAATTCATAACGCCGTTCCCTGTCTAAGCTAATGGTTCACTGAGTCATTCCAGCCGGGGCGTTAAATACCTATCGAACACATTGGGCTAGGAATGCGCGCTAATCATGACAGTTTGGAATTCCTGATGTCAGAAATTCCTGTTGCTTAAATACATACCTTCATATACAGCGGAAGTATGGTATCTTTCCTAAATTTCGGTATAAGAAAGTTGGCAGGCGGCTTTTCGAGGAAACACTTGGCCTGGAATTTTAGATCGGCGCCATCCACACCTTGTCAGGTGTATTCCATCCTTAAATAAACGACAGCGAAGCGGTTTAGCCCCTATTCCAAGGGTGCGGACTGCTTCGCTGCCAATCTTGTCACTCATAGTCAAGACGGCTAGAAAGTTCAGGACGGACAGGCACACGCAAAAACTCTTTTTTCGCTTCGGCCTCGCTTTTCCAAACCATTATGTTCGTAATTCATTTCATGCCTTTCTCCTTAGACCCCTGCTTCCGGCAAACTCCCCTTCAAACAATGAGCCCGGATGTCCCGTCCCGCCTAGTTAGCCCTATCCATTCTAAATAAACTCATTCCCCCTCCCCTCGCTCCAACCCTTATTCTTCCGTCCCCATTTCTTCCCATTTGAAATAAACTCGTTCCTCCTCCCCCGCTTTTTGCGGATTTTTTCTCCGTTTTTTTCCCGCTTTTTTCCTCCAAATAGACCCACTTTATTTCGATTTTTGGAAAAAGAAAAAGGACGAGCGCGGGCGTTTCCCCCGCTTCGCCCTTTTCATCTTCCCCGCCTCTTGATCGCTTTTCTCTTGATTTCTCCATGATTCCCCCGCTTTTTCTTCTGATTTTCCTCCTCTCCCCTTCCCCTCCAATGAAACGGAAGAGGGCGCTTTCTTTTTCCAGTAAACATCTTCCAATATTCAACTTTCTTTCTTACGATGAACGGCTATTTTTGTAATGGAACGAGTTTATTTGGTGTTTACAACTTTAATACTAATCGAGCTACACTTTCTACATGCGCCGTATGCGGAAACATGTCGACCGGCTGGATGTAGTCGACGCGGTATTGTGCGGCCAAGGCATCGAGATCGCGGGCGAGGCTGGATGGGTTGCACGAGACGTAAACGACCTTCTGCGGGCGGAAGCGCAGAATCGTTTCAAGCAGCGCCCGGTCGCAGCCGACGCGGGGCGGGTCGACGATGATGACGTCCGGCTTCCAGCCTCCTTTCACCCATTTTGGCAGCCAATATTCGGCTTTGCCGACGACATAGTGCGTGTTGGTGAAACCATGCTTTTTGGCGTTGTTTTGCGCGTCTTCGATCGCTTCCGGAATCGTGTCCATGCCGCGCACTTCTTTGGCATCGCGAGCAAGCCACAAACCGATCGTGCCGACGCCGCAGTAAGCGTCAACGATCCGCTCCGTTCCGGTGAGGGCGGCCGCTTTTTTCACTTCGTCGTACAATTTCACCGTCTGCAACGGGTTGAGCTGGAAAAAGGCACGCGACGACAGTTCAAACGACAAATCGCCGAGCGTTTCTTGAATATATTCGTCGCCGGCGAGCACTTCTGTCTCGTCGCCGAAAATAAGCGACGTTTTTTCGCCGTTGATGTTTTGCACGATCGATTTCACTTCTGGGAGGCGGCGGCGAATTTCGTCAATGAGCAGCTGTTTGCGCGGGATGTCTTTTGTCGCCGTCACCAGCACAAGCTGGATGTCGCCCGTATGGAAGCCAACGCGGACGACGATCGTCCGCACGACGCCCGTTCTTGTCCGCTCGTTGTAAATCGGGATGCGCAAGTCTTGCAAAATCGTTTTCACAATGTTCGTGACGCGCGTCGTTTGCGGATGCTGGACGCGGCATTCCGATAAATCGATGAGCCGGTGGGAGTTGATGCCGTACAGCCCGGCGAGCACCTTTCCTTCCTTCATTCCAACTTGAAACTGGCTTTTGTTTCGGTAATGCCACGGGTTGTCCATGCCGATCGTCGGGCGGATGTCAAGCTTGTCGACATCGAGGCGCCGGGCATGGCGGCGGAGCGCCTGGATGACAATGTCGCGCTTCGCCTCGAGCTGCGCCTCGTACGATAAGTGCTGCAACTGGCAGCCGCCGCACTGGTCATAGAGCGGGCATGGCGGCTTGATGCGGTTTGGCGAGCGCTTGCGGATGCGCTTGATTTTCGCCTCGGCGTAGGTTGGGTGGATGTCCGTCGCCTCAACGATGACTTCTTCCCCCGGCAACGCACCGGGGACGAAGACGACTTGTTTTTGGAAATAACCGACCCCTTCGCCGTTAATGCCGATCCGTTGAATCGTCACCGGAAATTGCTCGCCTTTTTTGATTTTGATGTTCATTTGTTGCTTTGCCATATCGGTCCCTCTCATTCGATACTTCTCCATAAATAAAGCGCCGCATAGCTGGCGTACGGCTTCCACCGCTCGCTAAGCGCCGCCATCTCTTTGACAGTTGGCCGCTTCGGAAGCCCGAACCATTTTTCGACCGCCCGCTGCAAACCGATATCCGCCGGCGGAAAGACGTTCGGACGGCCGAGGCCGAAGAGGAGGAAATTTTGCACGGTCCACGGACCGATGCCGCGCACGGCGGTCAACCTCTCCATCACCTCGCCGTCTTCCATCTGCTCGAGTTCATCAAGCCGCAGCTTCCCCTCGGCAATGAGGCGCGACACATCGACGATATATTCGGCTTTCCGCCCGCTCAGCTGCAAGGCGCGCAAGTCATCGTACGAACGGGCGGCCACTTCTTCCGGGCGCGGGTAAAACCAAACGCCGTCCCGCTCCTCGCCAAACGCTTTCACAAACCGCTCTGTGAGCCGGTAACCGACTTTAAGATGAAGCTGCTGGTGGATCAAACATTTCATTAGGCAAAAATACAAGTCAAAATCGAGCACAAGCGGCAGCCCCTCATACTCGGCAAACAGCGGCGCCAGCTCGGTCGCGCGAAAATGATCATACACCAGAACGAGCGGCGTCCGCCATTGAAATAAATGAGAGACGCGCTCGATGATGTCTTCCTGCCGCTTGGGATGCGGCGCCGAGACGACAAAGCGAGGATCGTCTTTTGTGCCGATGCTTTCAATCACGACCGGCACCTTTAAACCATCGAGATGAAGCGGCACGGTGATGCGCCGCCGCTCTAAATCGACCGCCAGGAGCGGATCCAATGCAAGCCGTTCAAGCGCGTGGGCGAAATCATACGGCGCCGGCACAGTGATCGTTCGTTTCCACATCGTTCTCACCTTTCTCATTTGTCCGTGCCCCTATTATAACGAAAAACGCCCCGTCGAACCAACTTGTTGGCAGGACGAGGCAGCGGCATATGGTTCGGTTGACAGAACGAGGCGGGTTTTCGAATGGTCCAACACACAACGTTTCGTACCGCTTTTGTGCTCAAGTGATGAAAGCGGCTTATGGGCGAAACAGCCACGGATGAAGGCCGGCCTTTTTGGCCATAAGGTCATCGAGGCTGGCAAACGTATACCCTTGTTTGCGCAAGTCGTCGATCACGTTCGGCAATGCTTCGGCGTTGTCTTTGGACACGGAATGCAACAGCAAAATCGCCCCCGGATGGATTTGTTTCATGATTTGGTCGTAAGCATATTGCCAGCCGCGCTGGCGGTCGGTTTGCCAGTCAACGAACGCCAGCGACCAAAAGACGTGATAATAGCCAAGGTCGCGGGCGAGAGATAACGTCCGCTCGCTGAAAATGCCGCGCGGCGGGCGAAGGTACATCATCCCTTTTTGCCCGGTCAACTCTTCTGTCTTTTCCTTGACTTTTTCCAGCTCTTCGCGCACCTGCTCATCGCTTTCAGTTGTTAAATCGGGATGATGCCACGAATGGTTGCCGATGATATGCCCTTCCGCCGCCATCCGTTTGACTAAATCGGGCGCTGTTTGCAAATAATGACCGGTGACAAAAAAGGCGGCCGGCACATGTTTTTCCTTTAACACGTCCAAAATTTGCGCCGTATAGCCGTTTTCATACCCGTTGTCAAATGTTAAATAGATCGTTTTTTCGCTCGTGTCGCCTAAATAAAAGGCGTCATATTTGGCGAGCAGTTCATCGAGCTCTTTTCCCGCCGATGGGGGCTCATGGTTTTCGCTTCGCTTCAATCCCCAATGGATCGGCGCATTGCTTATGGCAAAAGCAGGGGCGGGAAAAAGCGCGAGCGCTAAAACGAGAGAAATGAGCCATCTCATGCCTAGTTCCTCCTTGGCCGCCATCTTTTCCTCTTTCTTATTGTTTTCACCCCTGACCGCTTTACGCGCGCCATTTTTTGCAAAAAAAAGCCCCAAAAGCGAGCGCTTTGGGGACAGAGAAGAAAACGGGATCAGCTTGTGAATACCAATAGCCATGTGCTTGAAATTCAGCTCTCCCTCTTACTTGAACACCGGCTCTTTGAACTGGGCCAGCTTTTCAAGCGACGATTTTTCCACATCTTCATGCAAGCTGTTGCCGTGCGAATCCATCGTGACAACAGCAGTGAAGTTTTCGACGCGCAAATGCCACATCGCTTCGGGGATGCCAAACTCCAGCAAATCAACGCCTTCCACGGATTTGATGCAATCGGCGTAATATTGCGCCGCGCCGCCAATGGCGTTCAAATACACGCCGCCGTGTTCTTTTAACGCTTGCAGCGTCTTCGCGCCCATGCCGCCTTTGCCGATGACAGCACGGACGCCGAATTTTTTCATGATGTCGCCTTGGTACGGCTCTTCACGGATGCTTGTCGTCGGGCCGGCAGCTTTGGCGTGCCAGCGGCCTTCTTCATCTTTTAACATGACCGGGCCGCAATGATAAATGATTTGCCCGTTCAAGTCGACCGGCGCGTCATGGTCCATCAAATATTTATGAATGGCATCGCGGCCGGTGTAAATGACGCCGCTGATGCGGACGACGTCGCCGACGCGAAGCTGGCGCACTTGTTCTTCCGACAGCGGCGGAACAAGGTCGATGACGCGCGTGTCGCCTTGTTCAAGCGCCGCGGCGGCTTCCGCTTTTTCCAACTCTTTTGCAAAATCGACGTCTTCGCCGTCTTGGTACAGCCATTCGATGATCTCACCGGTCGCCGGATCGATTTTCACGCCCATGCGCCGGAACGCCCAGCAGTTGTAGGCGACCGAAACGAAGAAGCTCGCCGGGATGCGGTGCATGACGCCGATTTTACAGCCAAGCAGCGTCGATTCGCCGCCAAAGCCCATCGTACCGATGCCAAGTTTGTTGGCGTTTTCCATCATGTATTCTTCGAGTTGGCGCAATTCTTCGATCGGGTTGACGTCATCAACCGGACGGAACAGCTGCTCTTTCGCCAACTCATAGCCGGATGAGCGGTCGCCGCCGATGCCGACGCCGATAAAGCCGGCGCTGCATCCTTGCCCTTGCGCTTGGTACACCGCATGCAAAATGCATTTGCGGATGCCGTCCAAATCGCGGCCAGCGCGGCCGAGCCCCTCGAGTTCACACGGAAGGCTGTATTGGATGTTTTTGTTTTCACAGCCGCCGCCTTTTAAAATGAGGCGAACGTCAATGTAATCGTTTTCCCATTGTTCGAATTTAATGACCGGCACGCCTTCCCCTAAATTGTCGCCGCTGTTTTTGCCGGTGAGCGAATCGACCGAGTTCGGGCGCAGTTTGCCGTTTTTCGTCGCTTCGACAATGGCGGCCCGAATCGCTTTTTTCATTTCGATTTGGTTGACGCCGACCGGCACTTTGATTTTAAACGTCGGCAAGCCGGTGTCTTGGCAAATGGGAGACACGTTTTCATCCGCCATCTGAATATTCTCGACGATCGTATTGAGCGCCATGGCCGCCCGCGTGCCGGCGTTTTCGCGCGCTTTCGCCCGAGCGATCGCTCGACGGACATCCTTTGGCAGCTTCGTAGATGTTTCCACAATCAAGTCATACATGCTTTGCTGGAATTTTTCCATTTGTCTAAACGCCCCTTCCCCTGTTTATCGTCCATATGCAGTTGTCCCATCTTTTCCTATTATACTCCGTTTTCCAGCGTTGTGTAAAAAATCTTTCTTTTCGATCTCATGATTGTTCCATCCTCATCATACGAATGGGGTAGATGCAAAACATCCAAAACGATTGACAAGCGCTGCTAAGGCGGCTAATAATGAACGATAGGACTTTGTCATGGAGAGAGGAGAAAGTGATGCGTTCATCGACCATACCGGCCATTACGCCGGCGTATGACCCTTGGGAAGCGTACGTCGATATTGAAGAATATGGACAACTACAACTGACGAATATTGAGTTTACCACAACGACGCTTTGCAATATGCGCTGTGAGCATTGTGCTGTTGGCTATACGTTGACAATGAAAGATCCCGAGGCGCTGCCGCTTGATATGTTGCTCCGCCGGCTCGAGGAAATTCCGCATTTGCGGTCATTAAGCATCACCGGCGGCGAGCCGATGCTGTCATTAAAATCGGTTGAACAATACGTCGTTCCGCTTCTCCGCTATGCACATGAGCGCGGGGTGCGAACGCAGCTGAATTCGAATTTGACGCTTGACTTGTCCCGCTACGAAAAAGTGATTCCATATTTGGATGTGCTCCATATCTCGCACAACTGGGGGACGGTCGACGACTTTGTCGAAGGTGGTTTTGCCATGATGGAGCGGAAGCCGACGCGCGCCCAACGCGAGAAATACTTCCAGCGCATGCTTGACAATGCAAAAGCGCTGGCAAATGCCGGCGTGATGGTATCCGCGGAAACGATGTTAAACAAACGGACCGTCCGCCACTTGGAAGCGATCCACCGCCAAGTTGTCGAGGAAATGGGCTGTCGGCGCCATGAAATCCATCCGATGTATCCGAGCGATTTTGCCAGCGCTTTAGAGACGTTGAGCTTGAACGAATTGCGCGAAGCGATCCACCATTTGCTTGACATTCGCGACGAAAACGTCTGGATGCTGTTTGGCACGCTGCCGTTTTACCCGTGCAGCGACAACGAAGAAGATGTGCGCCTATTGAAGCGGCTGTATGAAAGCAAAAACGTCACCGTGCGCAACGATCCAGACGGACGTTCACGGCTCAATGTCAATATTTTCACCGGCGATGTCATCGTCACCGATTTCGGTGATGAACCGCCGCTTGGCAACATCATTCACGATTCGCTGCCAGACGTGTATGACAAATGGCGGCGCTCAAAGCTTGCTAGGGAGCTTCTTTGCCACTGCCCGTCGGCACGATGCCTCGGACCGAACGTCCTTGTGAAGCAGACGTATTACCGCGGCGTCGATTTTACGAAGCGGTCCGCGCGCATTGGCCGATAAAAAACGTCAAGGAGCTTTTCCTTGACGTTTTATCTTGGCTGTTCACTCACCACATATGACATGTACAGGCGATCCTGCACCGGAATCCACGCCCCAACCCCTCTTGTCGTCACGTTTTTGACGACAATTTTCTTTTTGTTTCCTTTGAGCACGACGTACACTTCCCCGTATGTTACTTTCCCTTTTTCATTCACCGCCGGAGCGTACGCGTACAAATAACCTATTTTTTTCGCCGGTACGTTGTACGGTTGGTCTTTTTTCGTGCCAAGGCCGACAACCGTGCTGAAAGAGAGCGGCAAGTTCGTCTTTTCCATCGCTTTGTTTAACATCATCCGCTTAACCGCGTCTTCATTCGGCACTTTCACCGTCAACCCGCCGCGGACGTATTTTTGCATTTCTTGTTTATAGTACAACTTTTGCGCCGTATCGCCGCCGCGGTTATCAAGGAAATTCGTGTTGACCTTTTGATATTCCCAGTTCGTCGACGTTTCGATCGACTGGTAATTGAGCGGCCATTGGCCTAAATAAATCGTCGCCCTGAAGCCAATGGCCCATGGCGTGTCGGTCGCCGAAGATTCATTAAAGAGATGGATCAATTCGGGATTCTCAATTTTCACATTCGCCGATCTTAACAGCTGTTTTGTAAACGAGCTCGGTTCCAAATGCGGCAAATCTTGAGTCGGGTTCGGATACGTATTTTCCTTCGATATATCCATCACCGCACCGGGCGCCGGTTTGCCGGCAGCCGCCAGCGCCGAAAACGCCGCCGCATAAAGAAGAAGCACGCTCCCAAACAGCGAAACAGCCCACTTTTTCATCGTCTTCACTCCTTTCTTCCCACGTTATTCACTGTTAGTTTCTTTCAAAATGCGCCGTTTATCCGCGGCGGCGAAAATTTTCCCCGTTTGACGCCCCACTTCCCGCACCCGCAAAAAACACCCGGACGGCGAACGCCCGGATGCAGTCACTTACAGCAAGTAAAAACCGATGCCCATGATCGTATAGGCAGCGAGCAATGTTGCGCCTTCAAACCAGTTCGTATCACCATCATTTGACAGCACGATCATCAAAAGGACGGAAGCAGCCATCGCCACCAGCTCAGGAAGTGAAAAGACAAGCGGCATCTTTTCCGGAAACAAAAGCGAAACGAGCACAAGCACCGGCGCAACGAACATGGCGATTTGCAATGTCGAGCCGACGGCAATTTCCACCGCGACATTCATTTTGTTTTTGTACGCCATAATAACCGCGGAAGCGTGCTCCGCCGCATTGCCGACGATGGCCACGATGATGATCCCGATAAACAGCTCGCTCCAGCCGAATGACTCAGCGACCGTTTCAAACGTGTGAACGAGCCGTTCCGATAAATAGGCGACCGCAACCGTCGCCAGCGCCAAAATGGCGGTCGCTTTCCCTTTGCCCCATTCGGGCTCTTCATGTTCTTCCACTTCTTCTGATTTATGCTGATATACGCCGCGATGGGTGACAAGCCGGAAGTAAAGGGCAGCGATGTAAAGCAAAATCATAATAATCGAAATGCCGACGCTCAACGCAAGCCGTTCGCCGCCGTCCATTTGCATTGTAAACACTTCCGGAATGACAAACGCGACGAAAATGGCAAACGTCAGCAGCCCGGCGTTATGGCGGGCGTCATAAATATTGAATTCTTGCCGTTTATATTTCAAACCGCCGACAAAAAACGATAACCCGGCAACCAACAGCAAATTTCCCAGCACCGAGCCGGTCAAGGAGGCGAGCACGACATCCACGAGTCCGGCTTGCAAGGCAAAAATCGAGATGATCAACTCGACCGCATTGCCAAAGGTGGCGTTTAACAGCCCGCCGATGCGCGGTCCGGCGACGATGGCCAAACTCTCTGTCGCCCGCCCCATATAGCTGGCGAGCGCAATGATCGTCAAACAATACAGCCCAAACATCAAGACAGTCGGCCAATGAAGAAACCCGCCGATGACCGACACCGGCACGCCGATCCATGTCATCCAAGCAAACACCTTGTTCATTTCTCTTCCACCTTTCCTCTTGATTGTTTTCGTTGCATTGACCGCCGTTTCTATGTACGATGGATAAGGGCATTCATTCGCCCTGGGAAACATCCGGCCTCGCTTGTTTGATCGGCCGGCGATTTCAACTGAAATGGGGATGCACGATGCGTTTTGCCATCTTAACCGGGATTGTCGCCGTCTCTGGTCTGTCGCAAGGGATGTTGCTGCCGCTTCTGGCGATGCTTCTTGATGAAAACGGCGTCTCTTCGTCCGTTAACGGGGCGCACGCCGCCGCCCTGTATATCGGTGTCTTGACCATTTCGCCATTTTTGGAACGGCCGCTGAGACGCTATGGCTATCGGCTCCTCATTCTCCTTGGTGGTTTCATTGTAATATGTTCGCTTATTCTTTTTCCACTTTTTCCTTCTCTTTTCTTTTGGCTCGTTCTTCGCTTTGCCATCGGCATCGGCGATCATATGCTTCATTTTGCGACGCAAACGTGGATTACGGACTTTTCGCCGCCGGCGGAGCGCGGACGGCGGCTGTCGCTGTATGGGTGGGCGTTCGGCCTCGGCTTCACCATCGGCCCGCTGTTGGCTTCACTCGCTTCGGTCGAGAAGGCGCTTCCGTTTTATTTAGCTGCTCTCCTTAGTTTCGCCGGTTGGATCGGCGTCTTTTGGCTGCCGAACGAAAAACCAAAGCCGCTTGAACGCTCTTCGTCGGCGGCCGGTCGGTTTATTGGCGCTTGGAAACAGGCATGGCCAGCGCTTTTGTTGCCGTTTGCGTACGGTTTTTTAGAAGCGGCTGTTCATTCCATCTTCCGCTGTACGCCTTGCGTGAGCGGATGAGCGCTGAGCAGATCGCCTTCATCTTGCCATGCTTCTCGCTTGGGGGCATCATCTTTCAGCTTCCGCTCGGAGCGCTCAGCGACCGGTTCGGGCGGCGCGAGATCATCACCGGTGCACTCTTGGCCGGCGCCGGTTGTTTTTTGATTGCCCTCACTGTCGGTGCGTCCATGGTTGGGTTGGCTGCCTGTTTGTTCACCGCTGGCATGTTTACCGGTTCGCTCTTCTCTCTCGCATCGCCTATATGACCGACCTGTTGCCGAAAGAACTGCTTCCCGCCGGCAATTTGTTGTGCGGGATGCTATACAGTCTCGGCAGCATGACAGGCCCGCCGCTTGCCGGCAGCGTGGTGGATCTCTCTAGTCGCGCCTTTTTCCTTGCGGTCAGCGCTGTCCTCCTCGTTCCGGCCATTTGCCTCGTCAGCCGCCGGGAACAGGAAACAGCGGCTTGACCGTTTTTTTGTTTTTTATTTTTTATTTTTTCAAAAAAATCGTTGACCATTTTGTTCCCTCTGTTATATAATAAAACCAAGATATCAAGTTTCTGTTTTAAAACAGTATAAAGGAGTGGCGATCATGAGCAGAACGGAACGGAAAAATATGATCGAGTTTATCGAAAAAGTGCGGGGATTGTCGCGCGAGGAACTCGCCTATATGACTGATGCAGAAATTGAATACATTTATGAGCGCTATTACCACCATCACGAAGAAATCGTTGAATAAAGCGGCAGCGGCTCGATGTGCCTGTGTTTGCATGAAAGGAAAGGTGCCCTCAAAAAAGGAAGGGCACCTTTTTTTGATTTCCATCTATACACATAAAACGACCGCCGGGGCACAATATTACAATATGTTGTGGTATGTTGAACGAAGAACCACCTTTTGAGACAGCTTCTTTCAATGATAGCCGTTTTGGCCGTTGGCGCTGCCACTCGTCTTATGCTTTGGTCTGTTTTTTCCTTTTTGCTTCGTGCCCCCGTCTTTTTTCGTATGTTTCGTCATCTTGATCCCCCCTATGCCAAGATCCCTTGCATTGTTACGATATCCCGCCTCGGCACCGTTTATGCACGCTAACGCTGCCGTCTTTTCCCTTCGCGCTCACAGTCAAACATGGCGTTGAGTTCCCCGCCTAAGACAAGAATCATGCCGGACAAATAAAACCAAACCATCAACACGATCATCCCGCCAAGGCTGCCGTACATCGCCGTGTAATCGGCAAAGTTGTTGACATAATACGCGAACGCCAGCGACGCCGCAATCCAGCCGGCGGTGGCAAACAGCGCACCGCGCACGACGTTGACGCAACGAAGCTGTTTGTTCGGCGCGAAATAATAAAGGGCAGTAAAGACAGCAAACAATAACAGCGAACTCGTCACCCAACGAAATGCATTCCAAACATTCAAAAACTGTTGCGACAACCCGAGAGCAGAGAACAAAAACAGCCCGATTATCCGCCCGAAGACCGGAAGCACGAGGGCAACGATGATGACCATGATCATGCCGAGCGTCAACACAATCGACAGCCCGCGTACGATCCAAAACGGCCGGTCTTCTTGCACATCATAAGCGCGGTTGAATGCCCTCATAATGGCACTCATGCCATTAGACGCTGACCAAATCGCTGCGATGATGCTAAACGACAACAATCCTCCGTTTTGCTCATCGATGAGGCGATGAACGTTCGTCTCAATGAGGTGAAGCGCCTCTTTCGGGGCGTATTGCCGCACGAGCGCAAGCACATCTTCATGCGGAATCGGCAAATACGCCAACAGCGTCATTAAAAACAGCAAAAACGGAAAGAGCGACAGAAGAAAGTAATATGCCAATTCCGCCGACAAGCGCGGGATTTCATCTTCCGTAAAACGGCGGGCCAACTCACGGATGAACGCCAAATTTACGACCATCGGCTGTCCTCCTTCCCCGTTTTTCCCTAGACGGGTGCGCCGCCCTCAAAGTCATTTTGTTTCCTCCACACCAAGTCGATGGTCGCGGATGATCCTCTCAAGCAAATGCTCGCACCCTGAGCGGACGAGGCGATACACTTCGGCAAAATTCCCGGTATAATACGGATCAGGCACATCGTCTTTTTCCCGGTCGGGAACAAAGTCAAGCAACCGGGCGAGCACCGCTTTCGAACGGGAGCCAGCCAATCGGCGCAAATCGTTCAAGTTGGCTGCGTCCATGGCGATGATGTAATCAAATTCTTCCAAGTCACGATGGTTCACTTGCCGGGCGCGGATGCCGGAGTAGTCGATCTTATTTTCCGTCAAAACCCTTCTTGTCCCCACATGCGGCGGCTCACCGACATGCCAGCTGCCTGTTCCCGCCGAATCAACGGCAATCAGACCGTCAAGCCCCCGCTCTTTCACCAAATGACGGAAGACCGCTTCCGCCATCGGCGAACGACAAATGTTTCCAAGACAAACAAACAGCACTTTAATCATCCAAACAGCCACCCCTCTCTCTATGTCCACGGTGCTTTCCACCGTTAGTTTTCCTTCATTTCTTTTCATCTAGCCCTTTTTGGCCCTAAAAGGACGGGGATGTCACGACAAAACAACTCCAGCGGGGGAGCGTGTGCGAATGGGCCAACAACTCTTGCGCGCGTTCACGACAACCATTTTGAAGAAAACGCGGTGTTTCACCAACCTTTTAGACTGGCACTATGCATGTGCACCTACATTTTACCACATCATCCGTTTTTCATCAGAAAAGCAAGCCATGCAATCTCTCCCCATTCTTCCTGCACCTATGGTACAATACATAGTAACTTGCCATGAAAGGAGTAAACGAATGGATTTATCAAAACGGTCGGCGGAAAACGTCGCCTACATGATCGAACAGTTGAAGCAAAAGTTGAAAGTGCTGAACTTGGATGCCATCAAGCCGTCCCATTTTTCCGAGGAATGGTACGATGAGTTGAGAGACATTTACGAGATGGTGATGAAACGCGAGACGTTCAGCCCAAGCGAAATGCAGGCGATTGTCGAAGAGCTCGGAAGCCTGCGCAAAAAATAACGCTCCCATCTGCTGTTAGGCAGGCAATGCAGCTGTTTCGTATAAAAACAATTCCTATCGAAAAACTATGATTGACATTATCGTCAATTGTGCTAAAATTTTAATCAATTAAATGACATGCGTTGCATACGTTGCTCGAGAGTGAGGGAGGAATGGGCTCAATGAACTCCGACAACCTGCCGCCTATAGCAAAGTGCCAATTCCAGCTAAAGAAGATCTTTAGTAAAATAAGGGGCTCCCTTTCTCCCGCTCTTTCTGATTCATGCAAGGAAGGATTTTTGCCGCCGAATTGCCGTTTGGCCGCTATATATCCGACTAATTACGTGGATTTTCTTTGATTTTGTGAGGAGGAGAAACCGATGCTCACGTATGATCAGTGGGAAACGGCGGAAAAACCGTCTTTTCCGTCCGATAATGAAACAAAAGGGGCGCTTGACGTCCTGGCCTGGGCGTATCGCGAATACGGCGATGAGATCGTATACGCGTGCAGCTTCGGCATCGAGGGGATTGTGCTGATTGATCTCATCTCTCGGGTCAAACCGAACGCCGAAATTGTCTTTTTGGATACCGGTCTGCATTTTCCAGAGACATACGATACGATCGCGAAAGTGAAAGAAAAATATCCGTCGCTTCGCATCGTGATGAAGCAGCCGCGCTTGACGTTGGAAGAACAGAAGGCGCAGTTTGGCGACGAGTTATGGAAACGCGACCCGAACAAATGCTGTGAGCTGCGCAAAGTCATTCCGCTGCGCGAGGTGCTGACCGGGGTGACGGCGTGGATTTCCGGCTTGCGCCGCGAGCAATCGCCGACGCGGCGGCATGTCGAGTACATTAACAAAGACGACAAGTTCCGTTCGATTAAAGTTTGTCCGCTCATTCACTGGACGTGGAAAGACGTTTGGAATTACGTGTATAAACACGGCCTTCCGTACAACGTGCTCCACGACCGCGGCTACCCGAGCATCGGTTGCGCCCCGTGCACCGCTCCGGCTACAGATCCGAACGACTTGCGCTCCGGGCGCTGGGCTGGCCAAGGAAAGACGGAATGCGGTCTCCATCTCGCCTAAGGAGAGAACATTGACATGCTCCTTGCCATTGCTTTGATCGCATCCTTTTTCTTCGCCATGAACATCGGGGCAAGCGGCGCGGCGGCCTCGATAGGCGTCGCTGATGAATCGGACGCCATTCCGAATCGTCAAGCTACTGTTTGACAGCGACGTCTATACGGTCATCGCCATCTTGAGCGTCTGCTTGGCGTCATTAGCCTAAAAAAAGAGCGCTTGCCTCATGAACATGGCAGCGGCATTTCACAACATCTATCAATCTAGGAGGTTATGAACATGAGCGTAAGCATCCCGCATGGCGGCACATTGATCAATCGTTGGAATCCGGACTATCCGCTTGATGAGGCGACCAAAACGATCGAGCTCTCCAAAGCCGAACTGAGCGACTTGGAGCTGATCGGAACGGGCGCCTACAGCCCCCTCACTGGTTTTTTAACGAAAACGGATTACGACGCGGTTGTTGAAACCATGCGTCTTTCTGACGGCACCGTCTGGAGCATTCCGATCACGCTCGCGGTAACAGAAGAAAAAGCGAAAGAGCTCGCCGTCGGCGATAAGGCGAAACTCGTTTATCGTGGCGACGTCTACGGCGTCATTGAGATTGCTGACATTTACCGCCCGGACAAAACGAAAGAAGCGAAGCTCGTTTATAAAACGGATGAACTTGCCCACCCAGGCGTGCGCAAACTGTTTGAAAAGCCGGATGTGTATGTCGGCGGGGAGATTACGCTTGTCAAACGGACCGACAAAGGCCAATTCGCCGCGTTTTATTTTGATCCAGCGGAAACGCGGAAAAAGTTTGCTGAGTTTGGCTGGAACACCGTTGTCGGCTTCCAAACGCGCAATCCGGTTCACCGCGCCCATGAATACATTCAAAAATGCGCGCTCGAGATCGTTGATGGCCTGTTTTTAAACCCACTCGTCGGCGAAACGAAAGCGGACGATATTCCGGCTGACATCCGGATGGAAAGCTATCAAGTGCTGCTGGAAAACTATTACCCGAAAGACCGCGTTTTCCTCGGCGTCTTCCAAGCTGCGATGCGCTATGCCGGTCCGCGTGAAGCCATTTTCCACGCAATGGTGCGCAAAAATTTCGGCTGCACGCACTTCATCGTCGGCCGCGACCACGCTGGTGTCGGCAATTATTACGGTACGTATGATGCGCAAAAAATCTTCTTGAACTTTACGGCTGAAGAGCTTGGCATTACGCCGCTCTTTTTCGAACATAGCTTTTACTGCACGAAATGCGAAGGGATGGCATCGACAAAAACGTGTCCGCATGACGCGAAATACCATGTCGTCCTTTCCGGCACGAAAGTTCGTGAAATGCTGCGCAACGGCCAAGTGCCGCCGAGCACGTTCAGCCGCCCGGAAGTGGCCGCCGTCTTGATCAAAGGGCTGCAAGAACGCGAAACGGTCGCCCCGTCAGCGCGCTAAAGGAGGATGGCGATGAGCACGAACATCGTTTGGCATCACACATCGGTCACAAAAGAAGATCGTCGCAAGCGCAACGGCCATCATAGCGCCATCCTTTGGTTCACCGGGCTGTCCGGCTCCGGCAAATCGACGGTGGCCAATGCCGTCTCCAGACGACTGTTTGAGCTCGGCATTCAGAATTATGTCTTAGACGGCGACAACATCCGGCACGGGCTCAATAAAGATCTCGGCTTTTCCGCCGCCGACCGGACGGAAAACATCCGCCGCATCGGCGAAGTGGCAAAGCTGTTTGTCGACAGCGGCCAGTTTGTGCTGACGGCGTTCATCTCGCCGTTTGCCGAAGACCGGGCGCTCGTCCGCCGCTTAGTCGAAGAAGACGAGTTTATCGAAATTTACGTCAACTGCCCGCTTGAAGAATGCGAAAAGCGCGATCCGAAAGGGCTGTATCAAAAAGCTCGCCGCGGGGAAATCCGTGAATTTACGGGCATCGACTCGCCGTACGAAGCGCCGGAAGCACCGGAGCTGACGATCGAAACACACCGTTATTCGGTTGACGAATGTGTCGAGCAAGTGCTCGCCTACCTGCGCGAGCGAGGAATGATCCCGGATGCGAAAACAGACTGATTCCCCCGTCCTCTGCCAAAAAAGAACGGGAGGTCATTTGACAAGGTCGTTTTCATCCCAAGGCAGACCATTTACAATAAAAGCAGCCGAGCATCCATGCCGTTTTCCGGCGGCTGGCTGAATCATGCACGAAGGGGCTGAAACAACGATGGGCAAAGTATATCTTGTCGGCGCCGGCCCCGGCGACCCGGAACTCATTACCGTCAAAGGATTAAAATGCATCCAGCAGGCGGATGTCATTTTGTACGACCGTCTCATCAATGAAGAGTTGCTTTCATATGCCAAGCCGGACGCCGAACTCATCTTTTGCGGCAAGCTGCCCGGCTTCCATGCCATGCAGCAGGAAACGATCAACCATGCGCTCGTCTGGCATGCCAAAAAAGGAAAAACGGTCGTCCGCTTAAAGGGCGGCGATCCGTTCGTGTTCGGGCGCGGCGGCGAAGAGGCCGAGGCGCTGGCCAAACATGGGATCGAATTTGAGATCGTTCCCGGCATCACCTCCGCCATCGCGGCGGCGGCTTACGCCGGCATCCCTGTCACCCATCGCGCGTTCAGCTCAAGCGTCGCCTTTGTCACCGGGCATCGGCGCGACGGAAGTCGTGACGAGATCAAATGGGAAAGCCTCGCCAAAGGCATCGATACGATCGCCATTTACATGGGGGTTCATCACTTGCCATACATTTGCGGCCAGCTGATGAAATACGGCAAAGCGCCGGAGACGCCGGCGGCGGTCATCGAATGGGGAACGACAACGGCTCAGCGCACCGTCACCGGCACACTCGCGACGATCGCCGGAATCGCCGCCAAAGAAAACATCCAAAATCCGAGCATGATCATGATCGGAGACGTCGTCCGGCTGCGGGCCAACATTCAATGGTTCGAACGGTTGCTTGCGTCATCGGCAGCCGCTGAGGCAACATCGTGAGGCGATGGCGATGGAAGCTGTTTTATATGTCAGCCACGGCAGCCGCATTGCCGCCGCGCGCCATGAAGCGGCGCGTTTCGTCGAACAGTGCCGGAGGGTCATCGATATTCCGATTCAAGAGCTATGCTTTGTCGAGCTCGCGGAACCGGACATTGTCACCGGCGTTGACCGTTGTGTCGCCCAAGGGGCGACACGCGTCATCGTCGTTCCGCTTCTCCTTCTTTCTGCAGGGCATGCCAAACACGATATTCCAGCGGCATTGGACATCGCGAGACGGCGCCATCCGTCCGTTGATATCCTCTGCGGCGCTCCGTTCGGCGTCCATGAAGCGATGATCGACATCGTGATCGACCGCATCAGCGAACAGTCCGCACCGCTTGACGGCGAATCGATGATCCTTCTTGTCGGCCGCGGCAGCAGTGATCCAGACACGAAGCGCGACATGTCCGCCATCGCTGCGCTTTTAAAAGAAAAAACGAACGTGCCGCACGTGGACGTTTGTTTTCTCGCTGCCATCCGCCCGACGCTTGATGAAGGGCTCCAACGGGCCCATGCATCGGCGTATCGGCGTGTGTTTGTCGTCCCGTACTTATTGTTTACCGGCGTCTTAATGAAAACGATCGAACGGAAGTTGCAGGGGTTCTCTGTTTCCGACAAAGAGTGGCATTTATGCTCTTACCTAGGCGATCACCCGCGGCTTGTGCTGCTCATTCAACAACAAGTATTATCGCTATCATCCGTAAAAAAAGGAGCTTGAACCATCAAGCTCCTCTTTTCATGTACTTTCCGCCTCATCTATTATATGATGGAAACAGAACAACCGTGATGAAGGAGGACTCATCGGCGTGAAAAGAGTTCATGTCATCGTGGAAGGGCGCGTGCAAGGCGTCGGGTTTCGATACTTCGTCCAACACGAAGCGCTAAAACGGCAGCTGACCGGTTGGGTGAAAAACAATGATGACGGAACAGTGGAAATGGAAGTTCAGGGGGATGAAAGCGCCCTTCAACTCTTTTTGGACACCATTGAAGCCGGAACGATGTTTGCCAAAGTCGCCCGCATGCACATCGAGCCGCGCGATGTCCGCTCCGATGAAAAACAATTTCGCATTATGTACGGGAGCGGCTTTTGACAACTAGGCTCATCCCCTCAAGCAGCGGCCTTCCCGGCTTTTTCGGCCATCGAGCCGGCAGAAGCGCCGGCTCGCTTGCCAAAATCCGAAGGGACAGCGTCTTCCTTGCTTTTCTGATCGCCAAACCAAAAGCGGTTCTGCCTTTCCCACGCTTCTCGCCGCTCGATTACGTCGGCCGCAAATGCGGCGCCGCATAGTGGAAATATGTCTCCAAGATGGCCATGTTCGCCTGCTCATTTTTTCCCCGCGCTTCGCGACAAAGCGGGTCGAACATGTCGACAGCGGAGGGCGGGTATTCGCCGCATATGTCCACGCCGAGCACTTTTTTATGGAATAAAAGCAACCGCAGGCAGGCGAGCAACCGGGATAGCGGAATCACTCCTTGATCCCAGTTCGTGACCGCGTCTTCGCGACGAAGAGCGTCTTTATCGATGCTGATATAGATGCTTCCGGTCGGGATGGCCTCGATGAGCGCTTTTGGCCATTCATCATGATCATCAAATGGAAGAACAGTCATTTTCGGAGATAAACGGAGTTGATGCGAAGAAGCAGTTGGGCCAACGATCACGACTTTTTGCAGCCGCGGATGCTTAAGTGCATAGGAGACCCATGAGCCGCACGAAATGACATCATCCCCTCCTTCAGCATCCGTATGGCGGTCAAAAAGCACAAGCGTAAACGGTTCGTTGATTTCTTTAAGCAATAAATACGTGACATAATGGTAGTTGCCGCTGCCGATCAGCACCGCCCCGCGCTTCCGCCGCCGCTCAAGCCGCCGCTCAATTTCAGCAAGCGCCGCTTCGCTGCAATACAAATTCGTCTCCGGCACGTCGGCGAGATCGACCCATTCGTGCGGGAACTGAAACAGCCGCTTTTGCGGCCGGTACACGCCGTCAAAATTCAACACCGTGACACCATTGCCTTGAAACCCCATCGATCATCACCCTTCTTTCGTTGAATCATCATTCAACGCTTTGTAGGTGCGGATGAGTCCAAGATGTGTCTCTTTTTTTATTATACAATAGAAGTCGAAATAGTTCCGCTCACACGCCTCGGTCATGTACAATAATAGAAAAACAAACAGCAAGGAGGGAGCCGCTTGCAACCGATCGACACGGCCGCCGTACAAGAGGCGCTGAATCGTTTTGCCAATCGCGACGTATATATTCATTTGGAAACGACGAACGGAGCATACGCCTCCCATCATAACGATGGCTTTTATTCCGTCGGCGCCTACATCCGCAACGCCTGCATTCGCTTCACCCGCGGCAAGATTACCGGCCCTGGGCCATATCGCGTCGGACTGAAGCTTGATCTTGGCTGGGTGTACGCCGAAGGGCTGACCCATTGGGAATGGACAGAAAAAGGACAGTTGCTGCTAGCAGGCCATGATGATCAAGGGAAATTGGCCGTGGCTCTCGAACTAAGCAACGAACCGTTTGTGTAAGGAGGGAGTTCCGTTGAATGAACGACATGTGCTCGTTGTTTTTCCCCACCCGGACGATGAAGCGTTCGGCGTGTCGGGAACGATTGCCGAGCATGCGCAAAACAGCACGCCGGTGACATACGTTTGCTTAACGCTCGGCGAAATGGGGCGCAATATGGGCGTGCCTCCGTTTGCCAACCGCGAAACGCTTCCACACATCCGCAAGCAAGAACTGGAGGAAGCATGCCGCATTCTTGGCATTCATGATTTGCGCCTGCTCGGCTATCGCGACAAGACGGTCGAGTTTGAGGATGAAGAAGAGCTGGCTGACCGGATCGCCGCCATCGTGGCGGAAACGAATCCATCGCTTGTCATTACGTTTTACCCCGGCTACAGCGTCCATCCCGATCATGACGCGTGTGGAGCCGCTGTCATCCGCGCCTTAAAGCGCTGGCCGAAAGAAGAACGGCCAACCGTCCATTGCGTTGCGTTTGCGAAAAACTGCGAACAAGACCTTGGCCAGCCGGATGTCGTGCGCGATGTCAGCTCGGTGATCGAGACGAAGCTGGCCGCCATTCGCGCCCACCGTTCGCAAACCGAAGGGCTGATGCAGGCAGCCTCCAAGCGCGGCGATGCGCTTGCCTGGCTGAAAACGGAGCGGTTTTGGACGTATCGGTGGGATGATTAAGCGGTCGGACACCGATTTGGGTGGGGGCGCTTTGTTCCGCCCCCCTATTTTCCTATTGGGTGCGATCCCATTGTCCAAACGCATGCAAACATCGCTGTCCGGCCAGGCAGCTGCTATCTTCATCTATAGCCAAACATACGCTTCTTCGGCCAATTCCCCCTTCAGCACAGTGACCGCTTTTCCTTCCAGATGCACTCTCTCCCCCGCCATCGTCACCCGCACAATGCCGCCGCGGGCTGAAGCTTGGTAGCCGACTAACGTCGTTTTCCCAAGCTTGTCCGCCCAATACGGCCCAAGGCAGCAGTGCGCCGAGCCGGTGACTGGATCTTCAGGAACACCAATAGTTGGAAAAAAAGCCCGCGATACAAAGTCTACTCCCTCCGTCATCGAGCGGCTTGTTACGATCACACCGAGGGCATCCACTTGTTGAAGCAAGTGAAAATCCGGCTGCAGCTCATGCACGATTCGTTCTGAATCAACTTCCACTAAATAGTCAAACCGGTTTCGTCCGATAAACAGCGGCTTTACCGCCAAGCGTCGGTGAGCACGGCAGGAGGCGACTCGTCCAACATTGGCGCTTCATTCGGAAAATCAAGCCGAATCCAGCCATCGTTGTTGACAGCCGTTAACACCCCGCTGTTCGTGAAAAAGGCAATCGCTTCATCTCGGCGGTGTTCCCCGCGCTCCCACAGCACATGGGCGCTCGCCAACGTTGCATGGCCGCACAAGTCAACCTCTGCTTTAGGAGTAAACCAACGCAGACGATAGCCGCCCTCATGTGGAACTAAAAAAGCCGTCTCAGACAAATTCATTTCTGCGGCAACACGCTGCATCCACTCATCACGGGCCGGCTGCGGCAACAAGCAGACGGCCGCCGGGTTGCCGGCAAACGGCCGGTCAGTGAACGCATCGACAATATACATCGGAATGTTCATAGCTCTTTCCCTCTTTCCCCATTTCGTTCTTTTTCGTTCGCCAATAGCTGGGCCAACTCTTCATCCCATCGGCCGCGCTGCCGGAAAGAATCAGCAGCGAGCGCCTGAAACAGCAGCTTCCGTCCCTCAGCGTCCTCCACTTCGCGCAATACAACGTCGCGGGCCCGCTGCAAAAACTGAAGATACGGCCCATACTCTTCGCCATACTTCTCCTCAAGCTGGCGGCGAATGCGGCGGGCCACCGCCGGACTTGCCCCCCCGGTCGACACGGCAATGGTAAGCGGACCGCGGCGGACAACAGCGGGAACGTGAAAATCGCATCGCTCCGGGTCGTCCACGACATTTACGAGTTGACCGGGTGTTGCTGCTTGCGCCACCGCTTCATTCACCTTGCGATCATTCGTCGCGGCAATCACCAAAAAGGCCTCCGCCAAATCGTCTGGGTCAAACCGCTTTTTCTTCCAAACGATCATCCCCCCCGCGGCCAACGCTTGAAGCTCCGGCTCCGCTTCAGGCGCAATCATCACGATTTCCGCCCCTGCCTCTAACAATCCATGAATTTTCCTTGCCGCCACCTTCCCGCCGCCGACAACGACCGCGCGGCGGCCGCGCACATGAAGAACAATCGGATACCCCACGGCGCAACCCTCCCATTCCAGCATCAGGCAGACTGAGTCGGTTTCTGCGCAAAAACAGGCGCAATCTTCCCGGACTGCCTGCCTTGGCAGACAACCAAAAGGCGTTTCCAACCAAAATGTAAAAAAAGAAGCCGTGCATTGAACACGGCCTTTTTCTTCATTATATCATCCTTGTTTCACTTCCTGAAGCCATTTCGCCAACCGTTCATTTTTCTTTTTCATATGCTCAAGCCATTGCGGAAGCAGCTTTTTCATCGCCTCCTGGTCGTTGTTCTCCATCGCTTGCCTCGTTTGTTCATGAAGCTGGTGAAGCTGTTGTTTTTCTTCTTTCGTCATCCACCGTTTCTTTTTATGCAACTGTTTCAGCTCTTGTTTAAACTGTTCTTTGGTGATTTTTTTATTGGCCAGCTGGTCGATGAGCCGGTCAAGCGCTGCTTCGCGCTCTTTTTTCATCTTTTTGCACTTTTCTTTGATGGCCTGTTTCACATTTTCATCGTTCAACTGCTGACGCAACGCGTTCCGCTCATCCAGCACTTTTTTCCATTCTTCTTCCTGCTCAGGCGTATATTTTTGGACCATCTCCATCCACTTTTGCTCGTCAAGTCCCTCATGCTTCCACATATGGCCGACCGGCAAATGCACATCGGCCCCCCCGCCTGCATGGCTTCGAGCAGACACCCATGACGGCATCGCCAGAACGAGAGAAGCAAAAAAGGCAACCCATAATTTTCTCATCATGTGCACTCCTTTTTTCATTTCGTTCACGATCCATCAACGACTAGACAGCTGGGATCAATCATTCTTTATTTTCCCTCCTTTGCGCTGCCTCCTTTCCGATCATTTACTCCTTCCTTATTTTCCCCGTTTTTTGGACATCTTTGCATAAAAAATGAGGAAACCCGCAAAACAATCGTGTTTCCTCAAGATATGAAGGAATCGTCTAGCGAAATTTCTCTTCAATGCGCCGCCCGTAGTCGCGCAATGCCTTCGAGTTTGTCTGCCCCCGTTTCTTCATCAGTTCCGCAAACCGAAGCTGTTTTTCCGTCCGCTTTTTCTCCAGCTCCCGTTTTTCCTCATCATCCTCGCAGCAACGAAGCAAGTCCTCGAGCGTCAAAAGTTCTTTGCGCAACTCCGCTTCTTCCCTCACATAGCCGGCGTTTTTCAGCAACAAATACCCGAGCCGCAGCTCCTCTGGAATGCGGGAAAGGTCTTCAATCTCAAGCGGTTTGCCGAAGCCGGGCAAGTTGTCGAACTCGCCGTTTTTCATCGCCTCGCGAATTTTCTCCTCGGCGATGCGCCAAAATCCGTCCATGTTACCTCAGCTCCTGCGCCTGCCGCCTCACGCGCTGCTCGTTTAAGAACCGGACGAGCTCGTCATACGGAAGCGGCGGGGAAAAATAATAGCCTTGCGCCTCATCGCACCGTTTTCCTTGCAAATAAGCCGCTTCGGTCTCCGTTTCGACCCCTTCAGCCAGCACCTTTACACCTATATTATGCCCGAGTCGGATGATCGCCGGCAAGATGACATCTTTTTTTCCTTGAATATGCTGAACAAACGAACGGTCGATCTTCAGCCGATCGATCGGCAAATCCGTCAAGTAGCTGAGCGAACTGTAACCAGTGCCGAAATCATCCATGCTGATCGTCACACCAAGCCCCTTCAGCTTTGACAAAATATCGAGCGCACGCTCCGTATCCATTGTCATTCGTTCCGTAATTTCCAGATCTAAATGGTGCGGCGGCAGCCCGGTGTCGGCGAGCAGGCCGGCGAGCTTATCCACAAATCGGCGGCTTTCAAACTCGTATGGCGACAAATTTACCGAGACAGACAAGTGCGGAAACCGGTCAAGCAGCTGTTTTGTTTGCCGGCAAGCCGTGCGGATGACCCATTCATTGATCGGAATGATCATGCCGGTCTGTTCGGCAACCGGGATAAACAATGACGGCGAAACCATCCCTTTTTCCGGATGGCGCCAGCGAATCAACGCCTCCATGCCGATCACTTGCCGGTCGTGAAGCCGAATTTGCGGCTGATAGTACAATTCAAATTCCTCATGTTCAAGCGCACGCCGCAAGTCGCGTTCCATCGCCAT
Source organism: Geobacillus sp. WSUCF1 (assembly GCF_000422025.1). Classification (NCBI taxonomy): domain Bacteria; kingdom Bacillati; phylum Bacillota; class Bacilli; order Caryophanales; family Anoxybacillaceae; genus Geobacillus; species Geobacillus sp. WSUCF1. Next base: position 31,664 of record NZ_ATCO01000038.1, read on the forward strand.
CTTTTCATTGAGACGAATCGCCATCGGCTCCGTGAAAAAGAGAAAATCGCTCGCCGCTTTTTTTCGCGCCTCGTAGCGGGCAATATCCGCCTTGCGAATCAACGTTTTTGCATCCTCCCCATCTTTTGGGTAGACGCTGATGCCGATGTTCACGGTCACATATAGCTCAAGGCCGTTGACAACGATCGGTTCGTCAGCAGCTTCAATCAACCGTTTCGCTGCTTCCTCCGCTTTTTCATTGGCGCTATCCGGCAGCACAGCGATAAATTCATTTCCGCTCCAACGTCCAACCATAATTCCTTTCTGTTCTCGCCAAAGGCGGGCCAGCTGGAGCAAGACCTCATCTCCAACAGCATAGCCGTAAAAATCGTTGATCGTCTTAATGCCGCTCACTTCCAAAAACATGACAGCCGCTTCTTGGCCATTCCGTTTAGCGCCGGCGAGGCATTGTTCGATCTGTTTATACATCGCTTCCTTGTTCGGGAGACCGGTCAGTTCATCATGGCTGGCAAAGTATTGCAGCCGCCTTTCGTTTTGCTTCTGCTCGGTCAAGTCGCGGACGGCAGCAACCATCACATTTTGCCATTCGTAATCGTAACGGCGCTGCAACACTTCCGCCGGAAACACCGTTCCATCCTTTCGGCGCAGTTCGATTTCAAACCGCTTGCGCTCCCCATCCGAGCGAGCTTCTGTCATCGACCCTTGAACTACAAGATCATCTACAGGCAAATGAACCAATTCACTTTCTGTATAACCAAGCAAGCGACACGCCGCCTCATTGACTTCGATAATTTTGCCGCCCGCATAGACGATCAAGCCTTCCATCGTCATTTCCGCCAGCCTCCGCAGTCGATGCTCGTTGGATGCGAGCGTTTTTTTATAGACAGCCAACGCCTTCCGTTCCATTTGTTGATGCAAAGCGAGCAAATAGGCAACCGCTGACGCCAAAAACATGGCCATCATCGTCCACAGGGCCTTTTTCCGTCCTCGTTGCAAATGTTGCTCATACGTTTTGGCATCAAAATCGATGCCAACAACCGCATCCACTGTCCCGTCCGATTGACGAATCGGCATAAACGCGCTGATGCTCCTTCCCCATTCATCCGTTATCGGATGCTGTTCCATCGCAAACCGGCCGTGGAACGCCTCTTCGATCTCTGGAAAATGGCGGCGGTAAACTGTCCCAGGTGGAACCGCTTGTTCCGTTTCGCCGTCGATGCGGCCGTTCCGATTGTAGTCAGTCGCTGGCGCTGCCACGAAATATAGCTCACCGTGTTCATTCTTTTTTAACGTATACACGCTCAACACGCGGCCATAATGTTGCCAACGCTCCAGCACCGCCATCACCGTGTGATACGCAGGCAGATGTTCCGCCCTTTCATCGAGCCGTTCGTGCCCCATGGCGGCCAAATCGCCGGCGATCATGCCGGCGATTTGCTTTGTGGCTTCCTCATATTCACGATGTTCTTGTTTTTCAGCATAATGGATATAGATCATCCCTGCCCCTAAAAAAAGCAAGGAAACGGTGGCAAACACAACAGTCAGTCTCGGCGCCGCCAGCCATGGGATGCCTCCCCAGTGCCGTTTTGCCATCCAATGGCCGTATACATAGACACCGCCGACCGTTAAAAAAAGGCCAAAAATATACAAGATATATTCCAGTTGATTCGACATCCTCCATCACCGTCATCGATTCTTCGACGCTTTGCTTTCATTATAAGACGACCATTCTTCGCTCTGCCTCCCTCCACCGTTCCTATTTGTTCGACAGCTTACGACATTCATCTACCGGTCATAGGACTCGGGTATGAGACACCGTTTCCACGCTTACGACCATAAAGCCAGGTCGGCCGAAACGAAAAGATCTATCTATTGGTATAAGCCTTTAGGACGAGGTGCTATATTTGTAACGGCGCTGTAACATTATTTAATCCAACTGTAAAAAACAAGTCTAGTTTCCTCTGCTATACTCTAGTTGAGAGACGTCGAATCGGAAAAGATTTTGTCGGGGGTTAGGGGAAATGAAAAAATGGTATTCTCTCCTGTTCGTATCCATGATCGTTCTATTTTCCTCCTTCTTTGTAAGCACTTCCAGTTCTGACGCAGCCGCCAACAAGACGAGGCTGATCGCCGAGGCCAAAAAACTGGTCGGCACTCCGTATCGGTATGGTGGCACAACGCCAAAAGGATTTGACTGCTCGGGATTTGTTTACTATACCCATAAAAAAGTCGGCGTCACGTTGCCTCGTACTTCGCGAGAAATGTACAAAGAAGGTGCATACGTACATAAGTCCCAATTGCAGCCGGGAGATTTAGTGTTTTTCGACACTTCCAAACAGACGAAAGGGGTCTCCCACGTCGCGATCTATATTGGCAACAACCAAGTGATTCATGCCGTTTCCCGCGGTGTCAAAATCGACAGCTTAAACAGCAGCTATTGGAAAACAAGATATGTCGGAGCCAAGCGTCTGTAGCGGTTCATTGCAAAAGCTCTCTGTCATATTAAGCGCGCTTAATAGGCAGGGGGTTTTTATTATGCAAAAAAAAAAAGCGGCCCTCCGAAACCGAAGGGCCCAATATATATTCATAGGGGATCGGGGGAATACTTGGAAAACGTTACGCTATTATTCATTTCCTCCCTTTTCGTCTTTTATACATGAAAACAAAAAAATTTTTTATGATCCCCAGCCGCAACAGCTTCTCCCTCTCGTTTCGACAATGTGGACATAAAACCGCCGTTCTTGTCGAATGGTATAGATGATGACTGGTTGTCCGTTCATCGATTTTTGACAAAGGCAGGTGTTTCCGTTGTTCGCTTCCTCACAGCTGGGCGTTGATTTAGGGACGATGAATGTCAGGCTGTTCAGCCAGACGAAAGGGCTTCTGTTTGACGAACCAGCAACAGTCGCCTATAACCGCCAGGCGGACAAGCTCATGGCAATCGGCCAAAAGGCAAAACAAATGATCGGCAAAACTCCGCCCCATGTTGAAGTGACGTATCCATTGCGAAACGGCGTGATCGCTGATTTTGACCGCGCCAAGGCGCTGTTGCAGCAAGTCTTTAAACAATCAAGCAAACAGCTCGGCCTCGCTTTCAAAAAACCAGACGTCGTCATGAGCGTCCCATTCCACGCCACCTCCGTCGAGCGCCGCTCTTTTTACGAAATCGCCAAACATTGCGGAGCAAAGCATATTCAGTTTATTGAGGAACCCGTCGCAGCCGCCATCGGCGCAGATTTGCCGGTCGGCGAGCCAGTCGCGAATGTCGTCGTCCATTTAGGGGCCGGCAAAACAGAAGCCGCGATTATCTCGTTTGGCGGCGTTGTTGCCTGCCGCTCGCTTCGCATCGGCGGCAACCAGCTTGACGAAGACATTATGCAATATGTCCGCCAGCACTACAGTTTGCTAATCGGCGAACAGACGGCCGAACAAGTGAAAATCGAAATCGGCAGCGCCCCGGGAACGGTCATGGAACAGTCGGTGACGATCCATGGCCGCGATTTTGTCACCGGCTTCCTCAAAGCGGTGTCCTTGGACCCAACCGAAGTGCAAACGGCCATCAAAGAATCGCTTTGGCAAATCGCCGAAGCCATTCGCGCTGTTCTTGAAGAATGCCCGGCCGAACTGAGCGGCGACATCATCGACCGCGGCGTCGTGCTCACCGGCGGAGGCGCCTTGCTGCATGGCATCGAGCAATGGCTGAGCACGGAACTGCACGTGCCCGTGCATGTCGCGCCCAATCCGGCTGAAGCGGTCGCCATCGGCACAGGGAAGGCGCTTCGGGCGATGCCAAAGCGCCTCGATGCAGCGCTGTAGCTTATTTCCAACTCCCAATCATGGAAGCAACTCAAAGCCCCCGCGTCATCGCGGGGGTTCTTGTTAGACCGGCTATGGACATCCCTGGCGCGCAAGAGGCCGCTCACTGTGGTGTTAGGACGTCTGCCAAATGCGCTCCTCCCCTTGCGCTGCCTGTGCTCCCTCGGCGGCCTCAAGCAGCAAGTCCACAATATGGACGGCGCGGACGCTTCCTGACAGCCCGGCCCGTTCAATGCCAAGTTTCATTTGCAGCAAGCAGCCTGGGTTCGCCGTCACGATCGTCGTCGCTTTCGTTTGTTTCGCCATTTCCATTTTGTAGTCTAAAATTTGCATTGACATCTCCGGTTCCACAAGGTTGTAAATGCCGGCCGATCCACAGCAGCGGTCAGCATCTTTCATCTCGCGGAACTCGACGCCGTCAATCGCCCGCAACAAACGGCGCGGGGCTGCCGCTGTTTTCATAACGTTGCGCAAATGGCACGAATCTTGGTAGGTGACCGTTTGCGGCGCCACGCGGAGCGGCCGTTGATGAAATCCCAGCTCGACAAGCACTTCGGAAATATCTTTCACTTTCGCCGCAAACGCCGCCGCCCGTCCGCGCCATTCGGGATCGTCTTTTAGCAAATGTTCATATTCCAACAAAAACGCCCCGCAGCCGCCGGCGTTCGTCACAATGTAGTCGACGTCGAGCTGCTCAAAAGCGGCAATGTTTCGCTTTGCCAGCTCTTTCGCCATCTCCTTCTCCCCGCCATGCCCATGCAATGCTCCGCAGCACCCTTGGGACGGCGGAATGATGACTTCGCAGCCGGCGAGCTGCAACAGACGCAGCGTCGCATCGTTTGTCGCCATAAACATCGTATCCATCAAGCAGCCGGCGAAAAAGGCGACCCGTTTTTTCACCGCATCATCTGGGTTGAAGCGATGCGGCCGGTTTTTCATCTCTTTTGCGGTCGGCACGTCCGGCAACACGCGCTCCATTTGCCGGAACGAGGCCGGAAGCAGGCGAAGCAGCCCGGTTTTGCGGGCAAGCGTCCGCAAGCCGGAGCGCTGATACCAACCGAGAAGCGCCGTCGCCTTCCGCATCCGTTCTTGATGCGGAAACAGTCCGGCAAACACAAGCTTGCGGATGAGGCGAACCGGAAGCGGCATTTTTTTATGCTGGGCGATAATGTCACGCGCCTCTTCCAACAGATGGCCGTAGCGGACGCCGGACGGACAGACTGGTTCGCACGCCCGGCATCCTAAACATAAGTGGAGCGCTCGTTCCACTTCCTCGTCCGGTTCAATCAAACCGTCCACGACCGCTTTCATCAACGCAATCCGCCCGCGCGGCGATTGGGCTTCTTGCCGCCCCGATTCGATGTACGTCGGACATGATGGCAGGCAAAAGCCACAGCGCATACAGTTCATCAGTTCATCCTCATCCATCCGTTCTTGAAACGCTTTCTGAATGAGCGCTCGTTCTATCTTCGTTGTCATCGTGTCACCACCACCCGTTTTCTCGTGCTTTTGGCGAACACTTTGCCCGGATTCATAATATTGTTCGGGTCGAGCGCCTGCTTGACCGCTTTCATGGCAGCGATGCCGGCCGGACCGAGCTTCCATTCCAAATACGGCGCTTTCATCACCCCGACGCCGTGTTCGCCGGTAATCGTGCCACCCAATTCAATCGCTTTGGCGAAAATTTCTTCAAACGCTCGTTCCACCTGCTCCATTTCTTCACGATTGCGGGCGTCGGTCGGACAGGTCGGGTGCAAGTTGCCGTCGCCGGCATGGCCGAACGTACAGATCTTTACTTGATACTTCTCGGCAATTTCGTTGATCGCTTTGACCATTTTGGCGATTTCCGAGCGCGGCACGGTTGCGTCCTCTAAAATCGTCGTCGGTTTCAAACGCGCCAGCGCCGACAGCGCCGCCCGCCGCGCCGTCCGCAGCGCCTCTGCTTCTTCCTCCGAGCGGGCGAGCTGAACGGACACCGCCTGCTCGGCCCGGCAAATATCGGCCATCTTTTTCATATCGCGCTCTACACTTCCTTCGGTCCATCCTGCTCAATCAGCAGCACGGCCTTGACATTGGTCGGCAAGCCGATGCGGGCAAAATCTTCGACCACTTCCAATGTCGGCTGGTCCAAAAACTCGAGCGTCGCTGGAATGATCTTGTTGGCGATGATTTTCGACACCGAACGGGCGGCCGCCTCCAAATCTTGATAAAGAGCGAGCATCGTCTGCTTCGTCTCTGGCATCGGAATAAGTTTTAACGTCGCTTCGGTGACAATGCCAAGCGTTCCTTCCGATCCGACAAACAGACGGGTTAAGTCATAGCCAGCTACATCTTTTGCCAGCTTGCCACCGGTGCGGATGACATCGCCGTTCGCTAGGACGACTTCCAACCCGAGCACATAGTCGCGCGTCACCCCGTATTTCAGACCGCGCAAGCCGCCTGAGTTTTCGCTGATGTTGCCGCCAATCGTTGAAATTTTCATCGACCCCGGGTCCGGCGGATAAAACAATCCTTTTTCTTCAACGGCTTTCGCCAAATCAAGCGTCACCACTCCCGGCTGAACAGTCGCGGTTAAGTTTTCCTCATCAATTTCCAAAATGCGGTTCATATGGTTAAACAGAAGAACGATCCCGCCTTCGACCGGACACGTGCCGGCGCAAAGGTTCGTGCCCGACCCGCGCGGCACGATCGGGATGCGATACTCGTTGCAAATTTTCGCGATTTCCGCCACTTCCTGGGTAGTTCGCGGCGCAATGACCGCATCGGGGAGCGACTGAAACTGCGGCGTGGCATCATACGAATAGACGAGCCGCCCCGTTTTCGTGTCATCGTAGTTTTCAGCTCCCACGACTTGAATCAACCGTTTTTTCGCCTCATTTGGAATCAATGGTCTCACCCTTTCCACATCGTCTGCATTCGTCGACAGTGGAAAAGGGGCCGGGCTTGGCGCCCGTTTCCATCCCGGCCAAGCCTCGTCCCCCCTTCGTTGCCGTTACGGAATCATCCACGACAATACCGTCGATTGCAAGTAAACAAGAATGCCAATCAAGATGATTAAGAACACGCTATGTTTGACCGTGAAGCGGAACAAGTCGGATTCTTTGCCGGTCAAACCGACGGCCGCACAGGCGACCGCGATCGATTGCGGCGAAATCATTTTCCCGACAACGCCGCCTGATGAGTTGGCCGCCAACGCCAGCACCGGATCCATGCCGATCGATGCCGCCGTCACTTTTTGCAGGTTGCCGAACAACAAGTTCGACGACGTGTCGGAACCGGTGATAAACACGCCGAGCCAGCCTAAAATCGGCGAGAAGAACGGGAACAACGGGCCTGTTTTGGCCAACGCCATCCCAAGCGTCGTGCTCATGCCTGACGAGTTGGCAATGTAGGCAAAGCCGACGACCGAAGCGATCGTCACAATCGGATATTTCAATTCGTTAAGCGTTTCCACAAACGTGCGGCCCCACTCTTTCCACGAGATGCCGATGATGAACTTGGTGACGACCGCCGCCAGCAAAATCGCCGTCCCAGCCGCGCCGAGCAGCTCAAGCTTATACACCGCAGCGATCGGTTGGCCGCTTGGGTTCAAAATTTGGTTGTTGAGCCCCGGCACCGGCGGCATAAACGTCAAGTGGACGCCGATAGCGTTGACCAACTTCAACAAGCCGTTTGTCCCTTCATAATGGCCGGTGAGCGCCGCTTTCACTTGCGGGATGCCCCAAAGCGAGATCAAGGCCGTCAGCACAAGAAACGGCGACCAAGCGCGGAATACTTCCCCGCCGCGATGCGAAATGCGAGCCATTTGACCAGCGGCCGCCACTTCCGACTCCGTTGCAAAGCGGAATGTGCTTTTCGGCTTCCAATATTTCAAAAAGACAGCCAACGCGACGATCGAAACGAGCGAGGACAAAATGTCCGGCAGCTCCGGTCCTAAAAAGTTCGAGGTGAAATATTGCGTCAGCGCAAACGAAACGCCGGAGACGATAATGGCCGGCAACACTTCGACTGTCTTTTTCCATCCTGCCATAATCAAAACGAGATAGAACGGAATGAACACCGATAAAAACGGCAGCTGCCGCCCGACCATTTTCGAAATTTCCATCGCCGGCACACCGGTCGGCCCTTCCATCGAGATGATCGGAATCCCGACCGCCCCGAACGCCACCGGCGCTGTGTTGGCGATCAAGCAAATGCCCGCGGCATACAGCGGGTTGAACCCCAACCCGGCAAGAAGCGCCGCTGAAATCGCCACCGGGGCGCCAAACCCAGCTGCTCCTTCCAAAAAGGCGCCAAACGAAAAGGCAATCAGCAGCGCCTGCAGCCGCCGGTCTTCGGTGAGCGAGACAACCGAATTGCGGATAATGTCAAAGTGGCCTGTTTTCACCGTCAGCTTGTATAAAAAGACAGAGGTGATGATGATCCAGCCGATCGGGAGCAGCCCGTACACCGCCCCTTGCGTCACCGACATGACCGCTTTGCCGGCCGGCATCCTGTAAGCGATTACAGCCAACACCAAAGCAAGCAGCAACGTCGTCAGCCCGGCGACATGCCCTTTCATCCGCTTGACAGCCAGCGCCCAAAAGAAATACAAAATCGGAATGAGTGCAACAATGGCCGATAACCAAAGCTGGTCGGCGATTGGCGTGAAGTCCTGCTTCCACATGCGGTTTTCTCCTCCCCTTTGCGCCTGACTTCGCGGCGTTTGCGAGATCGTCCGCCCATCCTTTTCATTCTAGTCTTCTAGTCATCAGATGACCGGATAAGAAACGCCGTCTGTCTCACATTATAAAAGTACTCAACAAAAAAGACAATAGTATTTTTTCATTTTTCTAACTTTTTCTCTTATCCCCTTCTCCTTTCCGTCCGCAAAAAAGCGCTTGTCCTTCCCCTTTATGCTGTATCATAATAGACAGTGCGGATGCATTGCTTTTGAAAACGGGAAATCCATTCTTCCGAACATTGAGGTGGAACCATTGGCATTTAAACGAATCAAAACGAAAAAAAATCTATGAAGAAGTGGCCGAAGCGATTTTTGATATGATCAAAAACGGCGAGCTGAAACCCGGTGACAAACTTGATTCCGTCCAGCAGCTCGCTGAGCAATTTCAAGTTGGGCGCGCCGCCATTCGCGAGGCGCTCACTGCCTTGAAAGCAATGGGGTTGATCGAACTGCGGCAAGGAGAGGGGACGTACGTCCGTGAGTTCGATCCGACGATGATGACGTTTCCGTTATCCATGGCGGTCTTAATGAACAAAGAAGATATTTGGCATTTGCTTGAAGTGCGCAAGCTGCTTGAGGCAGGAGCCGCCTCGCTCGCCGCCTCCAAACGGACAGAGCGCGACCTTGAGGCGATGGCACAAGCGCTTCGGCAAATGAAAGAAGGCATCGGCAGCGGTGAGCTTGGGGAGAAGGCCGATTGGGCGTTTCATATGGCCATCGCCGAGGCGTCGCAAAATCCGATGCTCACAAGCATCATGAACAGCGTCTCCGGCATGATCGTTGAAACGATGCGGGAAACGCGCCGCATTTGGCTGTTTTCGAAACAAACGACGACCGAAAAGCTGCTTGCCGAACACCAAGCGATTTTCGAAGCCATTCGCGACCAAAATCCGGACGCCGCCCGGGCGCGCATGCTTGAACATTTGACCAATGTCGAAAACGTATTGCGCCGCTACATTCGCACTCAGCAGCCAAACTGAGTGCGTTTTTTGCAAAAAAGAGCTACGAATCTGAAAAAATGGTTTATAATAGACATATAGTCATCAGATGACCTGCTCACCCATCCCCAAAAAACAGGAGGGAGAAGAAGTGAAAGTATCGTTGTTTGTCACTTGCCTCATCGACCTCTTTTACACGAATGCCGGCAAAGCGACCGTCGAACTGCTCGAGCGGCTCGGCTGCGAGGTTGATTTTCCGGAGGCGCAAACGTGCTGCGGCCAGCCCGCGTATAACAGCGGTTATGTCAAAGAGTCAAAAGAAGCCATGAAACAGATGATGCGCGCGTTCGCCCACGCTGATTACGTCGTCACCCCATCCGGCTCGTGCGCGGCGATGTTAAAAGAATATCCGCACATTTTCCACGGCGACCCGGAATGGGAAGCGGAGGCGAAACGGCTCGCAGCGAAAACGTACGAGCTGACGCAATTTCTCGTTGACGTCCTGAAAGTCGAAGATGTCGGCGCCTCGCTTCACGGGCGGGCGACGTACCATACGTCTTGCCATATGACCCGCCTTCTTGGCGTGAAAGACGCACCGCTCCGGCTGTTGGAACATGTCAAAGGGCTTGAGCTCGTTCCGCTGCCGAACGCCCACCAGTGCTGCGGGTTTGGCGGCACATTTTCTGTCAAAATGGGGCCGATTTCCGAACAAATGGTCGATGAAAAGATCGGGCATATCGAAGAGGTGGAAGCAGACTATTTAATCGGCGCCGACTGCGGCTGTTTAATGAACATCGGCGGCCGCATCGGGCGGCTTGGCAAACCGATTCGCGTCATGCATATCGCCGAAGTGCTCAATCAACAAAAGTAAGAGAGGGGGACTCGGACATGCCGATGAAAATTGAAAACGGTCCGTTTTGGAAGCGGGTCGAGGAAAACTTGCAAAATGATTTTATGCGCGGGGCGGTCGCCGGCATGCAAGACCGCGGCTATGTGCGGCGGCTTGGCGTCATCGAAGAGCTCGGCCATTGGGAGGAGTGGCGCTCGCTCGCCGAACAAATCCGAAAGCATACGCTGGAAAACTTGGACTATTATTTAATGCAGCTCAGTGAAAACGTTGCCAAACGAGGCGGCCACGTTTTTTTCGCCCAGACGGCTGAAGAAGCGAACGACTACATCCGCCGCATCGCCTTGGAAAAACAGGCGAAAAAAATCGTCAAATCAAAATCGATGGTGACCGAAGAAATCAACTTAAACCCGGTGCTCGAAGCCATCGGCTGCCAAGTGGTCGAAACGGACCTTGGCGAATACATTTTGCAAATCGATGACCATGACCCGCCGTCGCATATCGTGGGTCCAGCGCTCCATAAAAACAAAGAGCAAATCCGCGACGTCTTCCGCCGCAAGCTCGGCTATACGAAGTCGTCCGATCCGGTTGAACTCGCCCGCCATGCCCGTGAGATGCTGCGGCGCGACTATTTGACCGCTGACATCGGCATCACCGGGTGCAACTTCGCCATCGCCGAATCGGGCTCGATCACGCTCGTCACGAACGAAGGCAACGCCGACTTGGTGACCGCATTGCCGAAAACGCAAATTACCGTCATGGGGATGGAGCGGATCGTTCCGACGTTTGAGGAGATGGAAGTGCTTGTGAGTATGTTGACACGCAGCGCCGTCGGGCAAAAACTGACGAGCTACATCACCGTTCTCACCGGTCCGCGCGACGAAGGAGACGCTGACGGTCCGGAAGAATTCCATCTCGTCATCGTTGACAACGGACGCTCCTCGATTTTAGGGACGGAATTCCAGCCCATATTGCAATGCATCCGCTGCGCGGCTTGCGTCAACGTTTGTCCAGTATATCGCCATATCGGCGGCCATTCGTACGGCTCGATTTACTCCGGCCCGATCGGCGCGGTATTGTCGCCGCTGTTGGGCGGCTACGACGACTACAAGGAGCTTCCGTACGCCTCCTCGCTGTGCGCCGCCTGTACCGAGGCGTGCCCGGTGAAAATCCCGCTTCACGAGCTGCTCATCAAGCATCGCCAAATCATCGTCGAGCGGGAAGGAAAAGCGCCGGTCGCAGAAAAACTGGCGATGAAAGCGTTCCGCCTCGGGACAGCCTCATCGTCGCTCTACCGCTTCGGCACGAAATTCGCACCGAGCGCCTTCGCTCCGTTTGTAGAGGACGGGCGCGTCACAAAAGGACCCGGGCCGCTGAAAGCATGGACGGAAAGCCGCGAATTTCCGGCGCCGAGCAAAGAACGGTTCCGTGACTGGTTCCAAACACGCCAAAAAGGAGGGAATCCATCATGACGCGTGGCACCATTCAAAACCGCGATGCGTTTTTGCAAACCATCGCCGAGCGCCTTGGAAGAGCCCCGCGCCTGTCCGGCGTCTCCCGGCCGCAATGGGACTGTGCGCCGCAATGGACAGTGTTTGCCGGCTATAGCCAAGACGACTTGCTGAACGTGCTGCAAAAACAATGCGGATTGATCCATACCGATTATATCGAAACGACAAGCGCCGAACTTGCCGGCGCGCTGAGGCGGCAAGTGGCCGCCTACGGCGGCGGCCCGGTCATCGTGCCGGATGACCCGCGCTTTGCCGAGTATGGGCTGTCCGCTCTGCTTCAAGACGAATGGCCCGCCGAGCAAACCGCCGTCCATACGTGGAATCCGGCGCTCGGCCGCCAAAACATTGACGCCGCCGAGCAGGCGAACGTCGGCATCGCCTTCAGCGACATCACGCTGGCGGAATCAGGGACAGTCGTTTTGTTTTCGCGCAATGAACAAGGGCGGGCCATTCACTTTTTGCCGAAAACATATATCGCCATCGTCCCGAAAAGCACGGTCGTGCCGCGCATGACGCAAGCGGCGGCGGCCATTCATGAACAAATTGAAAAAGGCGGCCTCGTCCCGTCGTGCATCAACTTCATCACCGGGCCGAGCAACTCGGCTGACATTGAAATGAACTTAGTCGTCGGCGTCCACGGCCCGATGAAAGCGGCGTATATCGTCGTCACCGACCGCTGACCAAAACGAAACGGTGCCCTTTCTTGATCATGGGGCACCGTTTTTTCTTCAATATTGCCGGCTGACATCGACCGCATTGGCAAGCGGTTCGCCGGTTTCGATGCAGCGAAAATGGTTGTTCGCAACGGTTTGACGTCTTGATCAATTCGGATGGAACGGACTGACAGACACTTTCGCGTGATTTTTCACATCCGTAACGACCAGCAAAATCAGCCTTCCCTTCTTCTCATACACAAAAGCTGACCCCCACCGGTCAACTTGAGTCCATTGACGTTTCTCCAATTCGTCAAGATAATAGTCAGCCACTTCCTCCGCCGAAGAAGACGCAACAACAAACTCCACCCGTTCATCCACCGAACGAATGTCACTCGCCTTTGGGTGCAGGGGAATATCGTCATACCCTGGGACCGTCTGTTGTTGCTCACAACCTGAAAAGAAAATCATGACAAGGAGCAAAACTAGCGGGATGCCTATACGCACTTCATCCCCTCCCGTAGAATACTAGCTTTGGAATTAGCCCGTTGACGGCCAAATGGATTGATCATCCATCGCGATTTCCCATTTAGTTCACCCAATAGTAATCTGTCACATGGAGGAACCGGGTCGTCTTGGCCCCCAAATCCCAATAGCGATGGTACGTATCATTGGTATGATAGTTGACATACGGTTGACCATTCCTGATCTCAACGACAATCGCGCTGTGGTCCAAGATGCCATCACCGTCAAAATCGTAATATATGCTGTCACCCAATTGCAAATCAGTTGCCCTGGAAACGTATGTGCCGCGATGCTCATCTGTCTCATTGTTGCGGGAAAGATGATACGCTTGATCGTGGGCCACGGACCAGCTGTAAGTCCATGCGTCATCCCCGGTCCCTGAAGTTCCTTTGGTATTGTACCACCAAACATACGGTTCCGCCCAAGCTTGCCGAGCGGAGCCTCCTTCGTAGAACGACTGAGACACGAAATTAGCGCAGTCATTCGAAAAAGATCGGTATTTCGGGTTACGCCCATTCCACCATCGATTCGCGTAGTTGACAGCTCCTTGGCGAGAGTAGTAGGTGTAAAAACCTTGAATGACAACATCGCCTCCAGCGATTGAGATAGGTGGAGTCTCTGAACCCGATGCCCCAACCTTCCGCACGTTTTCCTGTCCTCTTTTCGAATACGTATCTTGGTAGTTCATCCCAACAATCAGCCAATCTCCATCACGTTTGATCAATGTAGCCGAATAAGGAATGTTAGCCTCTTTGGTGATCACAGATTCATTCGATCCCGGAAACACGGACTCATACTCAACAGAAACCAGGGCCCGGACCTTAGCCATTTTACCATTGATCTCAACACTTTCAAAAACAGGGTGAACCTCCACATTTGAATATCGAAATCCAGCACGATAAGCAGGTTCCAAGTAGTGCCTTCTTACGTAAGCACGCTCACGGCTTTCCTCTTGTTCGGAAACACTCGGATCATAAAACCGTTTCACGTTCACTTGCGGATCAATCATCAACTGCCATCGAGCCTCTAAAGCATGGACAACCTTCTGCTTCACAGCAGCAAGATCACTATCATTTGAAGGATTTACCACTAAGTTAGCAGCTCCAGCCAAGCTGCCTCCTGAAATGAACAGACTCGTTAGTCCTCCTACGAACACAATCAGTGAAATGACCAATCGTTTCAAGTGTAATGGGTGAAACATAACCTTCACTCTCCCCCTCTACACCATTTTTCATCACCATATCAACACCAAGTCAGTTTATAAAAAAGATATCTCGAAGTCACCCTAATTTATCGATCCCCCTTCCTTAGTGGTTTAATTTTTAATATAAATCAACACGATCATTTTTTCACCGCCAATTTGTGTCGGAACCCCGCCATTTTTTGGCGGAATACCGACACGAAATGGCGGACTTCAAAAAGAAAACTCCCTCACCTATCAGATGAAGACGTTAACAACATATGAAGTTCTGGAATGAACCCTAATTGTTTTGCTTTTTCCACGGCTTCTACCCTCGAAGATACATGCAGCTTCGTGAAGATGCGCGATAAGCGTCTTTCTATCGTTCGTTGGCTCGTGTGATGTTTTTTGGCAATGTCTTTATTGCATGAACAAATTTGGCAACTTTCGTTAGGTTGTGCCGCTCCAGCCTGAGTGTAATCGTGGGCATGGCTTCGCCCCCTTTTCTTTTGAGATTCCACACCGAAAGAGAAAAATGGTGGCTCGAAGCCATCCTCTTGAGGGATTGCCGAGCAATGCCGGCTTTCATCCCTCGATTGAAACCGTAGGTTTTTAGATGGCTTTTTCTGTAAATTTCAACAGGATTTCTAACATTCCTTCTTCTTTTCACAATGATGCTATAGAAAAAAGGCGTCCCATTGTTTTTGAGACACCTTTTTCCTTCAATATTGCCGGCTGACATCGACCGCATTGGCAAGCGGTTCGCCGGTTTCGATGCAACGGAGCGTGTCTAAAATGCTTTGGGCGGCGTCTTCGGCTGACGTGAGCGCCGCGATATGCGGGGTGATGATGGCGTTTGGATGGGCCCATAGCGGCGAGTGCGGCGGAAGCGGCTCTTCTTCAAACACATCGAGCACGGCGAGGCGCACATTTCGGTTTTCCAACGCGCCGACAAGCGCCGTCTCATCAACCGTCGCCCCACGCCCAACATTGATAAAGCCCGCGTTGTGCAAACAGGCAAAAAACGTCTCGTCAAAGAGATGATGCGTTTCCTTGGTGAGTGGAAGGGCCGCGATCACCCAATCAGCACGGGCAAGCGCTTCCCCCGCCTCTTCATGGCGGTAAACAACCGAAAACGGCGGCGTGTCTCGGCCGCTTCGCGAGACGCCGATCGGGGAAACCCCAAATAAACGAAGCGTTTCCGCGATGCGCCGGCCGATTTCGCCTGTCCCGTAAATGACAACCCGCTGTTCGCCAAGCCGCTTCGGAGCGAACGGCTTCCATTGCCGCTGCTCTTGATGCCATGCATACACGTCATGGCATTGGGCGTCGCGCAGCAAGTAGCTGAGACAATATTCGGCGATCTGCTCGCCGAACGAGCCGACCGTCCGCGTCAACAGCACGTCCGTCTTCCATTGTCGCCTCCACAAAAACGCGTCAACACCCGCGCCGAGGGAATGCACCCAGCGGAGCGAGGCGAGCGAAAACGGCCCGGCCGGACGAAAGCCGACGTACGCATCCGCCCAGGCGAAATCATTGGCCGTCAATTCTTCTTCCGCCACAAAGCGAAACGCTTTATCGGGCCGCTTGTCCGGAAGAAGGGCGGCAAGCTCGGCATAAAGCCTTCCTGTCACAAGAATGCGTTGGATGTCCATGACGTCAAACCACCCCTCAACCGTTCAAATCAATGTACCTTCCTCACGCTCAGCTCTTTTATTCGTGATATAGCCGGCCGCCAATACCACAATTGTCACGCCGGCGGCAACCACATAAACGAACGGGCCGTAAGAAAGATGAAGCCAATGAAGCACCCCTTCATCCCCCGCCATCATCTTTCCGGCCGTCCACGCCAAAATGCCGGAGCCGACATACGCGATCCAGCGGTGTTTTTCCATAAGACGCACGATCGCTTTTGAGCCAAAAATCATGATCGGGATGCTGATGGCGACCCCAAGCGCAAGCATACCCAGATGCCCTTCCGCCGCCCCGGCGACGGCGACGACATTGTCCAAGCTCATGACCGCATCGGCGATGACGATCGTCATGATGGCTTTCAACAACCGGTCTGCCGCTCGAACGTTGGCCTCCTCCTCCCGCTCAACAAGCACTTTATAGGCGATCCAGACAAGCAGCAACCCTCCGGCGAAGTGAACGAACGGGATGTTGAGCAAAAAGACGATGACCGCCGCAAACAAAATGCGCAGCATCACTGCCCCGGCCGTTCCCCAAAAGATCGCCTTGTTTTGCTGGTCTTTTGGCAGCCGGCGCGTCGCCATCGCAATGACGACCGCATTATCCCCCGACAAAATGATATCAATTGCAATAATCTTCCATAACGCCAACAGCGCCGCGGCAGAAATGGTCAACAAAAGCCCCCCTCCCCTTTGCCTTTCTTCTTCATCATACTGCAAATTCGACTGGGGGACAACTGTCGAATAGTCTGTCCATGCTCTCGCCCTAACCAATATGGGAAAGGCTCTCTGCATCGTCCGAACTTCGCAGAAAAAGTAAAGGAGGCAAACCATCTTCACTGATGACTGCTTCCCTATCTCTAGCGGAAAAGGTCTATATCACTGCCATTTTTTCAAACACCTATCCTTGAACGCTCCCATGCCTCTACGCCCACTATGCTTTGCCCTTCTTGAAAAAGCTGGTGATTCAAGGGGAAATGCTGTCCCCCAACAGTATTTCTCAAGTTGAAAAACCTTGCAACCCCACAACTTCCTGGCTCTTTCTCACTAGACTTCTAAGCTTTCGCTTCATCGCGGAGGGAGTGATGTTTTGCCCTTTCGCTCAACCACGCAGCCACCGCTTCAATGTCATTGGAAAAGACGCGGTCAGCTGTAATGGAGGAAACCATGCGGCGCGCCTCATGGTAAAACCGCCGCGTTGACGGGGCCATGCGCTCGATGCCGCGTTCCTCCACCGCCTGCAAAGCGCAAATGAGCTCAATCGCCAACACTTTTCGAGCGTTTTGCACGATCATGTGCGCATGGCGGGCGGCGGTCGTTCCCATGCTGACATGGTCTTCCTGGTTGGCCGATGACGGAATCGAATCGACGCTGGCCGGATGGGCGAGCGTCTTGTTTTCCGATACGAGCGAAGCGGCGACATATTGCATAATCATTGCTCCCGACTGCAAGCCAGGCTGTGGGCTTAAAAACGGCGGCAAGCCTTCGCTAAGCTGCGGATTGACGAGCCGTTCGATGCGGCGTTCGCTGATGTTGGCCAGCTCCGCCACCGCGATTTTCAACAAATCCATGGCGATCGCAACGGGCTGGCCGTGAAAGTTGCCGCCAGAGAGCACCGTCCCGTCCGCAAAAATAAGCGGATTGTCCGTAGCAGCGTTCATTTCGATTTCAAGCGTTTCCTTCACATAACGAAGCGCCCTAAGCGACGCTCCGTGCACTTGCGGGAGGCAGCGGATGGAGTACGCATCTTGCACGCGCCGCTCCCCTTGCCTTGTTGTGAGTTGGCTGCCAGCTAAGTAGCGGCGCAGCCGTTCCGCCACCTCGGCCTGTTCCTGAAACCCGCGGGCTGCGTGGATGCGGGCGTCAAACGCGTCCACAATGCCATAAAGCGCCTCAGTCGTCAGCGCCGCGATCCATTCACTGTCATACGCCAGTTGTTCCGCCTCTAAGTAAGCAAGGGCTCCGACGGCCGTCATCGCCTGCGTGCCGTTAATAAGCGCCAGCCCTTCCTTCGCTTGCAAAGAAAGCGGCGAAATCCCTGCTTTTGAGAGCGCCTGATGAGCAGACATCCGCCGCCCTTCGTACATCACGTCACCCTCGCCGACCAGCGCCAGCGCCAAATGGGCGAGCGGCGCTAAATCGCCGCTCGCGCCGAGGGAACCTTGCTGCGGCACGATCGGATGGATGCCGGCGTTCAAAAACGCGAGCAGCTGCTCAATGACCGCCGGACGCACGCCGGAATACCCTTTCAACAACGCATTCGCCCGCAAAAGAAGCATCGCCCTCACGACATCTTCGGCAAATGGCTCGCCGACCGCGCAGGCGTGCGAGCGAAGAAGATTGATTTGCAGCTGTTCAAGGTCGCTTCCTTCAATGCGCACATCGGCGAGTTTGCCAAAACCCGTATTCACGCCATAGATCGTCCGTCCATTGGAGATCGCTTGTTCCACTGCCGCGCGGCTTTTCGCGACCG
The DNA here is from genome assembly GCF_000422025.1 of Geobacillus sp. WSUCF1. Lineage (NCBI taxonomy): Bacteria > Bacillati > Bacillota > Bacilli > Caryophanales > Anoxybacillaceae > Geobacillus > Geobacillus sp. WSUCF1. The sequence continues at coordinate 50,021 of NZ_ATCO01000038.1, forward strand.
CCCTCATGCTTTCCTCCGCAGCCGCCACCCTCTCCCGCTCATAGACAACACGTCTTACCTCATCAATCGTCAATGTATGTCCGGTCAACACAACCATCATTCCCATCCCCTTTCATCCTATTTCGCGCAGAAGACTCCCACTTCAACGACCAAAGAAAGTAAGTAGGAGAGGAATGCGCGTTCCC